>CAZMNE010000018.1:0-4896 GCA_964567645.1 uncultured Gammaproteobacteria bacterium | reverse complement strand
AAACAATTAAATCGTGAATATAAAGTAAAAAACAAGGATTTGGCACCCTTGTTTTTAGAGGTATATAATTTATCTTTAAGTTTTTCTAATATTATTTTTACTCATGTTTATCGAGAAAATAATAAGGAGGCTGATAGGTTGGCTAATGAGGCTATGGATAGGAGGTGTTAGTTTTTATGGACATGTACCTGCCTTTATTGATGAGCAACTACCCCCGTTAAAATTTATTGCTTGGTTTCTTCCTGCGCTTGATATGGCAGGATACTCAAAGTGCCAACATTCACTAGATAATATATATGCTCCTTCATCAAACATACATTCTTGTAGTTGTTTTTGAGCCTCTTTACCTATTTTATTAGCACAGGTGCTATTTGGATCCCATCCCCATAAATCTATGGCATGACCAGTATTGTGGGGGCATATTTTTTCTCCAATTGGAAATGGGCAACAAGCTTCATTTTCTTTTGGTTTTTTATCGGTTATTCCTTTGCATGTATTTGGGGTATAGTAATTATTGTTATATATTTGAGCTTGTTGCTGAACGGTTCTAGAAAAAGATGATACTCTAATTTTATATCCATGAAGCTTCATACAATCAGCTGCTCTTTTCACTACTTCAATCATGTCCTTGTGCCCAATCATTCCACTATTTGTTATGTTGTCGTGTTGGAGAGTTGTCCATTCAGATTCGTTTATGCCCATTGACATTAATAATAAGTCTGATGGTGCGGTTCCTTCAGCATCTTGATCAAGCGGCTCTATAGTTTCCATTTGAATGTATTTCATCCCTAATAATTCAGGATTAATTTCATATAATAAAACATAAGATGTTAATAATATAATAAGCCCCGTTAAACTTCCAGTAATCCAGCTCTTGGCCTGAGAAACTCTATTGGCGTTACCAGCTGAAATTAACCATAGAACTCCTCCAATCATTAAAGCAATAGCAGCCAAGAACCCCCCTATTCCTAATAGATAATTGTAGACAGCATAAATGTAAATAGCTATCCATGGTATTTTACAAGAAGCCCCTCCCTTACCAACTTCTTCTTCGTTGCAAATAATTGGATATTTAGCAGCTAGTTCGTCTATCCCTGGAATTTTGACATTGAGCTTGCCTAAAGGATTTAGGTCAGGTGTTTTTTTTGGTTTTATTTTTTCTTTTTCTATTCCATCTGATAAATCCGAATGATCAGTTGTCGCATACTCAGTTGTTTGTAATTGTTTAGAACAATAACCCAAAGCAAGTTCGCAAATTTGCCCATCTGGACATTGAGAATCTTCTGTGCATAAGATTTTTCCTTCAGTACCGTCAGACCATTGATAGTTTGGAACACAAAAACCTTCGCTACATATAAAATAATCATCGCAATCATTAATATTATTACAGGGAGAAAAAACATTTTCTGTTTGAGCAAAAGATATGATTGGTAAGAAAAATAAGATAATAATAATAAAAACAAAGGATAGTTTTTTAATTTTATTTTTTTTCATAATAATTAAAACAAATGTTTAAATCTTTTTTGTTTTTGTAAATATTTTGTTTCTAATTCTTTAAAATTTTCTGGTTTACTACTAGAATCAACTAGTTCTCCGTTTATATATTCTAATAATGGATATAGTCCACTTTGAGTAGCTAATTTTCCAACCTCAACAGCTTCATCAGTTTTTATTCCCCAGCCAGGGACACAAGGGGATAGAATTTGAATATAGGCCGGTCCTTTTATTTCTTGAGCTTTTTTAACTTTATTAAAAATATCATCTGGATAGCCAGCGGTGCTTTGAGCTACATAAGGAACATTATGGGCTAAAGCAATTTTGATCATATTTTTTTTAGGGAGTTGATTCCCGATAGTATTAGCTTGGCAAGTTTTTTTTTCTATTAGACATTCGCCTTTAGGTGAAGTGCTAGTAGAAGCTCCATAAGGAGTAGCTCCTGAGGCTTGATAACCAGTATTAGAATAACTTTCAGTATCGTAACAAATATATAAAATATTTTCTTGTCTTTCCCACATTCCGCTAATTAATCCTAGGCCAATATCAAAAGTTCCACCATCTCCAGCCATAATGACAACTTTAGTCTTATCATTTTTTTCTTGTTTTAAGGCGGCGGATATTCCCGTGGCTACGGCTGAAGTGTTTTCAAATAAAGAGTGTATCCAGGGAAGTCCCCAAGCACTTTCTGGATAAGCAGTGGTAGTAACCTCTAAACATCCAGTAGCATTAACAAGAATAGTGTCTTGATTTAAAGCCCTCATTACTGATTGAACAGCTGATAATTGTCCGCATCCGGCACAAGCATTATGGCCAGATGATACTGATTTAATAGTATCCATTTTTTATTTTTTAATTATTCATATTTACAGTTGTTTGATCCATCTATTTTTTGTCCTGGTATACAAACTGGATATATGCCGGCACGAGAACAACATAAGCCCTGGCAACAAGAATCCATTGCACATCCCCCTCCAACTGTTCCTTCGCATCCATTTTCATAATATTCTATTTTACAGTAACCATAATCACTATAGTCTCCCTTTATATTTATTATATAGAATAAACATGTTCCACCAGATTCATTTCCGCATGACCCAGCAATGTCAGTAGCACATTGATAATTTTTTGTACATTTTTGTCCAGCCCCTTTGTTGTCTAGGCCGCTTATACATTGTTTGCATTGTCCGTTCTCACAATATCCAGTTTTTAGTTTATCGGTCATTGACATATAGCAACTGGTTCCGTCATTCTTGTTTTTGCAAAAATTATTTCTTTCGTTTTTCTCTGTTTCGCTACTACCACAACAATATAAATAGTTATCCCCGTTTGAAGAAATTACACATTCTTGTCGTCTCTCTTCCCATTCCTCTGCTCCAAAATATTCAATACAAGCATCATCCTCAACAGTTATTAGGGAAGTGATTTTGCCATCCACAGAAACATTTTGACATCTGTAACCCCTTGATACGCAGGCTGTTGCAAGCCTAGTGTCTTTTGGAATTTGATCTTTGCTTGCGACTAGCATATTTATTTTTACCTCCTTAACATTTTCTATATTAGATATTTTAAAATTAGTTAATTCTGGGTTTATAGTTTTTAAAACAATATAAGAAAAAAGCATTAGTACTAATCCCGTTAATGATCCGGTCATCCATCCCTTGGCCTGAGAAATTCTTTCGGTGTTTCCAGCCGCAGTCATCCAAATAATACCAGATGCCATCAAAACTATAACAGCTAATAGCCCAACTATTGCCAACAGATAAGAATAAATAGACTTTATGTATTCAGATATTGATTGAGTACTCTCTTTTATTTCAACTTCTTCTCCTGCCCGGAATCCTGAGCCAGGTATGGTTATTTGTGGATTAAATATTGTTTTTATATATTCATCTTCTTTCGCAAAACATAATATTGGGAATAAAATATAAAAAAATAGCAGAACAAGAAGAACCGTAAAAAAGTATTTTTTTGTTTTTTTGAAAAGTTTTATTTTCATATTTTTATTTTTTAAAACACCAAAGCCCGCTTCCGCAATCTCTTCCTCCTATTGTTGATTGGGAGGAAAAAAGAGAAGCTTCATCATTTGTTATACAAGCAGATCCCTTATTATTTTTCCAGAGAGTTCCACATGGCGCTCCATGATATCCTACCCCAAAAGCGGCTCCCCCTGAATAAATTAAAGTATGTGCGGTCATTTCATCTTTTGTTAAATAATTTTCATTAAAACAATAACATTCTCTTTCCACTCCTTCAACCGAGCATTTTTCCCCATAGGATTTATTGGAATTACATAAAGTTTTTGAACATCGAGATATTGGTAATTCCCATACACCACCCCCAAGCTCAGGAATATTATTTTTGATTACACCGCAGAATTGTATACTAGGTGCAATAATATATCCCACGGTTTCCCTGTTTCCTACAAATCTAAATTGACAGCATATGGGATCTTTGCATCCACCTCCATCGAAATATGATCCTATAACATCCCCTCTATCATTGACGTCGGGGATGAAGTTTGCTAATTTTTCTAAAAAGAAATATTCTTTTATGTTGAAATTTTTATTTTTTTCGGTGGTATCAATTCCATTTTCTTGTAAGATTGTTTTACATTCAAATTCGGTTGTTTGACGAGACTTTTCTTTCCCATTTTCTGTCCACTGACAACAACCTAGTTCTAATTTTATTTCTTTTTGATTCTCAATATTAGCTATTTTAAAATTTACTAAATTTGGATTAATTGTTTTTAACAGAATGTAGGATATAAGCATTAAAACTAGTCCGGTTAAAGCTCCGGTCATCCAACCTTTAGCTTGGGAAATTCTTTCGGTATTTCCAGCAGCTGTCATCCAAACTATTCCTGAGGCCATTAATATTATAGCGGCTAATAATCCTACTATAGCTAATAAATAATTATAGATTGCTGTTATATATGTTGCTATTGTTTTAGTACCTTCTTCTATTTTAAAATCTACTCCTTTTTGAAAAGCAGAGCCAGGAATTGATATTTGGGGAGTAAAAATAACAGCACCTTCTTCTTGATTTGGATTTGGATCCGGGGGATTATGTTCATCTAATAAATCTGAATGATCAGTTGTCGCATACTCAGTTGTTTGTAATTGTTTAGAACAATAACCCAAAGCAAGTTCGCAAATTTGCCCATCTGGACATTGAGAATCTTCTGTGCATAAGATTTTTCCTTCAGTACCGTCAGACCATTGATAGTTTGGAACACAAAAACCTTCGCTACATATAAAATAATCATCGCAATCATTAATATTATTACAGGGAGAAAAAACATTTTCTGTTTGAGCAAAAGATATGATTGGTAAGAAAAATAAGATAATAATAATAAAAACAAAGGATAGTTTTTTAATTTTATTTTTTTTCATAATGTTT
>CAZMNE010000017.1:0-14618 GCA_964567645.1 uncultured Gammaproteobacteria bacterium | reverse complement strand
TTTTTGGTCCTTATCAATCTTTTTCTTTAATCAAAAACGCTCTAAGAATAATAAGAAGAGTTTTTCCTTATGGAACTTGTCAGCCCAATTCTGGAAAGGCCTGTTTCGATTATCAGGTTGGTCTTTGTCCTGGTTCTTGTTTGGGTTTGATTAGCAAAAAAGATTATAACAAGAATATTAAAAATATAATTTTATTACTTCAGGGAAAAAGGGAATTATTATTAAAAAAATTAATTAAAGAAAATCCTCAGCAGGCCAAATCTTTTCAGCACTTACAGGACGTTTCTTTGCTGGGAAAAGAAATGAATTTAACCTTTAGTCCTTTTTCTAGGATTGAGGCTTATGATATTTCTCACTTTTCTGGAAAAGAGGCCTATGGATCTATGGTTGTTTTTGATTCTTTTGGTCAATCTATCAATGAGGAGTATAGGTTATTTAAGATTAAAAATTCTTTCTTGAGCGATGATTTGAGAGCCCTGGAGGAGGTTTTGATTAGGAGATTTTCTCATCCAGAATGGAAAAGTCCAGATTTAGTTTTAATCGATGGGGGCAAACCACAAATTGATTTTTTGCGACCTATTTTTGAAAAATATAAAATTAATAATTTTGTGGGGTTGTCAAAGTTTTCTGGAGATAAAATTATTTTTGCTGATCGAGCTACTAATAGTTTTAAGGAAAAAGTTTTAAATATTAAAAATATTTTATTACTAGCTAGAGACGAGGCTCATCGTTTTGCTAATTTAGCTCGTAAAAAATCAAAAAAAATATGAAAAAATCTTATAAAAAGGGATTGAGCTTTGGTTTGACTTCAGCTGTTATAACAACCATGGGGTTAGTGGTGGGGCTTAATTCAGGAACTGGTTCAAAGTTAGCGATTGTTAGCGGAATACTTATCATTGCTTTAGCTGATACCTTTTCTGATTCTTTGGGAATTCATATTTCTGAAGAGTCAGATAAAAAAAATAAATCTCGGCATGTTTGGGAGGCAACTATTATAACTTTTTTGTCTAAGTTTTTATCTACCTTAACTTTTGTTATTCCTTTCTTGTTTTTTAGTTTAAAAACTTCTTCTTTTATTTCTATTGCTTGGGGAATAATTTTATTATCAGTTTTGAGTTTTCAAGTTGGTAAACAAGGCAAAGGAAATCCTTATCGAGTAGTGGGAGAGCATCTTCTTATAGCTATTATTGTAATAATTTTGTCATATTTATTGGGAAATATTATAAGTAAAATTATTTTATAATATGGAAAAAAACAAGAAAATAAAGATATTTTTTTTATTAACCTATGTTATTTTAGCTTGTATTTTAGTTTATTATTGGCAACCAATTTATATTATTTCTATTATCATAGTTTTATTTCCACCAAGTATTTTAAATTTTTATTGGTTAAAAAACTCTCGATTTCGAGTTTTAATTTTTTCTTTAATAACTGTGTTATTGTTTGCCCCTCCGGTAGAATTAATGGCTAGATTAAAAGATGTTTGGGATGTGTCTTCTGTTTTTCCTAGAATATTTGGACTTATTCCCCTGGAAAACATGTTATTTGCTTTTTTAAATTTTTTTTGGGGTCTATCTTTTTATGAATATTTTATTAACAATGATCGTCCTGGAAAAATTAATAAAAAGTTTAAGTATTTGATTATCTTATTTTTTATTTTTTTAATAATTGTATTTTCTTTATATTTTTATAATAAAAATATCATAGGGGCTAATTATTTTACTATTGCTATAGTAGTTTTAATTATCCCGATGACTTGGTTTATTATTAAGAAGCCTTCCTTAATTAAAAAGACTATAATTCCTACTTTATTTTTTGCTATAATTTTTTTTGTTTATGAATTAATTTCTCTCAAGATTGGAAGTTGGTTCTGGCCAGGAGAATATTTATTTCCTATAAAAATTTGGGGAGAAGTTTTCCCGTTAGATGATATTATTATTTGGTATTTTTTATCAACCCCGGCTTTAATATTGGGATATGAGTTTTTTGCTGATGACTTTTCTTAGCTCGATGACTTTATTTTTAGAAAATGTTATAATAATAAAAGTTTAAAAGTAATTTTAAAATTATGAAAAACAATTTTATAAAAAATAGAATTAAATATGCCGTAGCAATCATTTCTGTCTTTTTGGTTTCGGCTATCGGTAGCTTAATAACTAATAAGGGAATGGGTTGGTATAATAATATCAATTTACCTAGCTTTACTCCTCCCGGCTCTTTTATTGGGATAATTTGGACTATAATTTTTATTTTGGCTGTTTTTTCTGTTTTATTTTTTCTTAGAAAAAATAAGGAGAGTAAAGAAATTAGGTTTCAACCAATTTTGATATTTTTTATAATTAACGGAGTTTTAAATATTTTTTGGAGTACCTTATTTTTTGGTTGGGGTTTAATATTTTGGTCAATCGTAGAAATGATTGTTTTAAATATTACTACTATAATTTTAATTGTTTTATTGTGGAAGAATAATAAATTTTCTTCAATTTTGCTATGGCCTTATTTTCTGTGGGTTAGCTTTGCTACTTATTTAACTTATAGTATTTGGTTGTTAAATTAATTTTTTAAATAAAAAATATATGGCAAGAATTATTGGACAAGGATATTCTTTTGATGATGTTTTGATGGTTCCAAAATATAATCGAGTAGAATCACGTAAAGATGTTTCTTTTCAAACCAGGGTTACTAAAAATCATTTTTTAGATATTCCTTTTTTGGTTGCTAACATGGACACTGTTTGTGAAAGTAAAATGGCTATTACTATTGGTCGTTTGGGTGGGTTAGGTATTTTGCATCGTTTTATGACTATTGAAAATCAAGCTCGGGAGATTATGGAAGTAAAAAAGGAAAAACTTTTAACAGCCGCGGCTATTGGAGTTAAAGATTTCGAAGAAAGGGCTAAAGCTTTAAATGAGGTCGGAGTTGATATTTTGGTTTTGGATGTAGCTCATGGTCATTCTAAGAGGGTGGGAAAAACTTTAGATTATATTAAAAAAAATTATCCTCAAATTGATGTTATTGTAGGAAATATTGCCACCAAGGATGCCGCTGAGTATTTTATTAGCAAGGGAGCGGATGCTTTAAAGGTTGGGATTGGTCCGGGGTCAATGTGCACTACTAGAATTATGGCGGGGGCTGGTGTCCCGCAAATTACTGCTATTATGGATGTCTATGAAGCAGCTCAAGGGCGAGTTCCTGTTTGCGCTGATGGTGGAATAAAGATATCCGGTGATATTACCAAGGCCATTGGAGCTGGAGCAGATACTGTAATGTTAGGGTCTTTATTTTCTGGAACTGATGAGACCCCTGGGAAAATTATTGAAAAAGATGGTAAAAAATATAAAGAATATCGAGGGATGGCTAGCTATTTAGCTACAGTTAAAAAAATGGAATTAGATGGAAAGAAAAAAGAAGAAGTAGTTCACGTCGAAGGGGAAATGACTATGATAGAATATAAAGGCTCAGTTATTCCAATTGTTAATAAATTAATTGGAGGACTGGCTTCTGGCATGACTTACGTAGGTGCTGACAGTATTGAGAAAATTAAAGGCAAAGTTGATTTTATTTCAATTACTGGGGCTGGTATTAAGGAGAGTATGGCTCATGGTTTATTAGGTTAAAATTAATTTATTATATTTATGTTAAAATTAGAAGAAGTTAAAAAACATCCAGGAGTTAAAGAGTGTATAAAAAAATCAGAACAATATCTAAGTTTTTTAGGCTATACTGACCATGGAGTTCGTCATGTTGGGGTAGTATCTGATCGGGCTAAGAGTTTGGCTAAAAATATTGGAATGGATGAGAGGGAACAGGAATTAGCCTCAATTGCTGGATATTGTCATGACATGGGTAATTTTTTGCAAAGAACAGAGCATTGCTATACTGGAGCAATGTTATTTTCTCAATTTTTTTTAGGTGTTTCTGATGATACTAAGGGCGTTTTAGAGATAATGCAGGCTATCGCTAATCATGATGAGAATAAATATGAAATTATTAATAAAATTGGAGCCATTTTAATTTTGGCTGATAAATCAGATGTGCATCGTAGTCGAGTTGAGGATAAAAGCCCCGAAAATATTAAAAGTGATATTCATGATCGGGTTAATTATTCAGTAATTGATTCTTCCTTTAAGTTAAATAAAGCTAAAAGAGAAATTGTTTTGCGATTAAAAATTGATACCAAGATTACTGGAGCTATGGAGTATTTTGAAATTTTTAATGAAAGGATGATTGTTTGTCGCAAGGCGGCTAATTTCTTGGGTTATAGTTTTGTTTTAGTTATTAATAATTTTAAATTAGCTTAATATATGATTGGAGTTTTTGATTCAGGAGTTGGAGGTTTAACAGTTTTGCATCATTTTCTGATAGACCTTCCGCAATATAATTATATTTATTTAGGAGATAATGCTAATGTTCCTTATGGCAATAAATCTCCTGAAATTATTTATAAATATAGTCAAAAAGCTATTGATTTTTTGCAGGCCAAGGGGTGCAAGCTTGTTATTATCGCTTGCAATAGTGCTTCCGCTCAAGCTCTTAGGAGAATTCAACAAGAATATTTGCCAAGAAAATACCCAGATTTAAAAGTTTTGGGAGTTATTAGGCCAATTGCTGAAAAAATATCATCTATTGATAATATTAAAAAAGTAGGGATAATTGGAACTAAGGCCACTATTAATTCTAATATTTATGCTGATGAAATTAGGGAATTAAATCCAGATATTGAAATATTTCAAAAAGCTACCCCTTTGTTAGTGCCTTTAATAGAGGAAGGTTGGCTAAAGAAGCCAGAAACCAAGATGATATTAAAAAAATATTTAATCGCTCTTAAGAACAAGCAGGTTGAGGCTTTGGTTTTAGCTTGCACACACTATCCTTTTTTATTAAAAAATATTAAAAAGATAATGAAAAAAAATTGCTTAGTTTTTGATCCCGGAAAAGTTGTTAGTGATAGTTTAAAAAATTATTTACAAAAGCATCCGGAAATTGAAACAGTCCTTAATAAAAAAGAAAAAAAATGTGTTTTTTTTACTACTGATAATCCTGAAAAATTTAAAGAATTGGGAGAAATATTTTTGGGCAAGAAGATTGATGCTATTGAAAAAATTTCTTTATTTTAAAATTAAAAATTACCACTTCTTTAAATCTAGTTTATATCCTCGGCCTTTAATGGTATGGATCAAATCTCTTTTATTCCTTTGCGGGTCAAGTTTTCTTCTTAATTTTAAAATGTGAGATTCAACAGTATTAGAAAAGGGATCAGCATTAAAATCCCAAATATTTTCCATTAAAACAGTGCGAGAGATAACTTTACCTCTATTTTTTAATAAGAATTCTAAAAGCATTAATTCTTTGAAGGTTAAATAAATGCTTTTTTTATTTCTCATTACGGAATGCTTGTCCATATCGACTACTAAGTCATCTATTTTGTAAATTATTTTTTGGGCTATGGCTGGCCTCCTTATAACCGCTTTTACACGAGAAAGAAATTCTTTGAAAATAAAGGGCTTAGTTATATAATCATCTATCCCTAAATTAAAAAATAATTCTTTGGTTTCTTGGGTGGAGTCAACTGTTAAAATTATAGTTTTTATGTTTTTATTTTCTGATTTTATTTCTTTAATTACTTCTATTCCATTTTTTTCTGGTAAATTATAATCGACAATTAATAAGTCATAATGATTGGTTCGGTATAAGAATAACCCGTCTTTGCCATTATAAGCATAATCGACAACAAATAACTCTCTTTTTAAGGATTCTTTTAATAATTCTACGATCTCCTTATCATCTTCGATGATTAAAATTTTCATAATTTTTATTAGCGAAATATTTTCGCTTGATTAATTATTAAGATATTTTTATTTTATAATATTTTATTTGAGTTGTTGTTAAATTTTAGATAAATTTATCATAAATTAATTAAACAGCTTTAAATATATAAATATTGGTTTTATTTATTTTTATGTTATAATTTAAACATATAAAATTATTAAGAATATGGAGGATCTTAAGAAAATAAATAATATTGCTAAAAATACATCTTATTTGACTATCGCTTTGATAATACAAAAGTTTTTATCTTTTTTTTATTTTGTCTTATTAGCTAGAAATATTGGCCCAGAGAGTTTAGGTAAATATTATTTTGCCATTTCTTTTACTACTATTTTTGCTATCTTCATTGATTTGGGGTTGGTAAATTATTTAATCAGGGAGACAGCTAAGAGTTTAGAAAAATCTCATAAATTATTATCAAATATTATAGGTTTAAAATTTATTACTGGTTCTTTATCAATTTTGGCGGTTTTTTTCTTTATTAATATTTTGGGAGATTATGATATTGTGAGTAAGCAATTAGTTTATATTTCTAGTATTTGCATGGTATTAGATTCTTTTACCTTGACCTTTTTTGGATCTATTCGAGGGTTTCATAACTTAAAATTTGAGAGTATTTCTTCTATTATTTTTCAGGCTATTGTTTTGATAGCCGGATGGATTTTTTTAATATTAAAAATGGATTTAAGGATTATAATGTTATCTTTAGTTATAGCAAGTATTTTTAATTTTATTTATTCTTTTATAGTTTTGCGTTTCAAAATGAAAGTTTCTTTTAAAATTTCCTTGGATTTTATTTTTATTAAAAAAATATTATTATTAAGTTTGCCCTTTGCTCTTTATGGAATTTTTCAGAGATTATATACTTATTTAGACTCGGTTTTATTATCATTCTTTTCTGGTGATTATTATGTTGGTATTTATCAAATAGCTTTTAAAATAATTTTTGCTTTACAGTTCTTGCCAATGGCCTTTGTGGCTTCCCTGTATCCGGCTATGAGTTATTATTGGCTTAATAATAAAGAGCAATTAAAAATAGCCTTTAAGAGATCTATTGATTATTTGCTTTTAATTTCAGTCCCAATTTCAGTAGCTGTTTTTTTGTTGTCGGATCAAATTTTATCTATATTTAAAGGGGGTTATGAGGGGGCTAATTGGCCACTTCGAATATCAATTTTGTCCTTGATTTTTATTTTTATAAATTTTCCTATTGGTTCTTTATTAAACGCTTGCGATCGTCAGTCTAGAAATACCCGTAACATGTTAATAACCTTAATATCAGCTATAGTTTTAAATATTATCTTTATTCCGATATTTCAAGCCGTTGGAGCTTCCTTGGTAGTATTTTTAAGTAACGCCTTGATGTTTGTTTTGGGAATAATAGAGTGTAAAAAAATAATTGATTATAAAATTAAAGATAATTTATTAAGTTTTTTAAGAATATTTTTCGCCGCTCTTTTAATGGGTGTGGTAATTTTTGTTTTAAAAGATTTGATTAATTTATTTTTGTTGTGTTTTTTAGCGATGATATTTTATTTTATAATTTTATTTTTATTAGGTGGAATTAAAAAAGATGATATTTTCTATGTGCTGAATTCTTTTAAGAAAAATAATCAAAAGATATGAGATTTTTATTGATTACTTTAGAATATTTTCCTTTTAAAGGCGGTATTGCTAATTATTATACCAACCTAGCTTATCATTGGCCAACAAGTGAGCATTTATTTATTTTAAATAACAATAATCATGAATTATTGAGAAAAAGGGGCTTGTTTAAATGGACTAAATCTATATTTAAATTGTATCACTATATTAAAAAAAATAAAATTGACTATGTTATCGTTGGTCATGTTTTGCCATTAGGAATTGCTATGTATCTAGTTTCTAAAATTTTAAAAACTCGTTATGCAGTTATTTTACATGGCATGGATTTTTCTTGTGCTACCAGGAACTCTTGGAAGAGGATAATTAGTAGAATTATTTTAAAGTCAGCTGATAAAATTATTGCTGCTAATTCTTACACAGCCAAGCTATGTTCTGATTTTTTAAAAAATTATTCTAAAATTTCTGTAGTTAATCCTGGCGCTAAGGATTTTTCTAATTTTAATGAAGAATTAGTTGAGGAGATTAAAATTAAAAATAATTTACAAAATCATCAAATTATATTTAGCTTAGGAAGGCTAGTTAAGCGTAAGGGCTTTGATTATGTAATTAGAGCTTTAAAAGATATTATTAAAAAAAATTCTGATAGCAATATTATGTATTTAATAGCTGGAAGAGGACCAGAATTGGAATATCTTAAAAAGATTGCCTACGATAATTTTGGAGATAATTGGGAGAAATATATTAGTTTTATTGGAGAGGTAAGTGAGGCTGAAAAATGGGCTTTATTGTCTTTATGTGATATCTTTATAATGCCATCCCGTAATATTAACGGTGATTTTGAAGGATTTGGTATTGTTTATTTAGAAGCTAATTTAGCTAAAAAGCCAGTTATAGCTGGAGATAGTGGCGGGGTTGGTGACGCTGTGGAAAATGGGGTTAATGGTTTATTGGTTGACCCAGAGGATGTTGACGAAATATCCGAAGCTATTTTATATTTACTTAATAATGAAGAAAAAAGATTAAAAATGGGGGAGTGGGGCAGAGATCGAGTTTTATTTAAGTTTGATTGGAAAAAGCAAGTTCAAGATATTTATAGATTTTTAAATTATTAATATGATTTCAATTATTATTCCAGTTTATAATGGGGCTAAAACATTATTAGACACTATTAAAAGTATTGAAAAACAAACTTTTCGTGATTTTGAAGTTATTATTGTAAATGATGGTTCTACTGACAATACTTTGGCGGTTTTTGAAAAATTTTCTGAAAAAAATAAATTAGAAAATAATTATTATTTTTTTAATCAGAAAAATAGAGGGGCGCCGGCTGCTAGAAATCGCGGACTTAAGGAGGCTCAGGGAAGATTTTTATTTTTTTGTGATGACGATGCTGTTTTACGCTCAGATGCTTTAGAAAAAATGATGAAATTTTTACAAGCTGATAATTCAATAGCCTATACTTACTCCTCTTTTTATTGGGGTAAAAAATTATTTAAATTATGGCCCTTTGATGCTGAACGTTTAAAAAAAATGCCCTATATCCATACCATGGCTTTAATCAGAAAGGAGACTTTTCCGGTCGGTGGTTGGGATGAAAATATTAAAAAATTACAGGATTGGGATTTGTGGTTAACGATGTTAGAAAATGGTCATCAAGGAGGTTTTATAGATGATCCTTTATTTAAAATAAAGCCAGGTGGAGTAATTAGTTCCTGGCTACCAGCCTTTGCTTACAAGGCCTTTCCTTTTTTGCCAGTAGTTAAAAAATATCAGCGAGCTGTAGAAATAATTAAGAAAAAACATAATTTAATATGATAAAATTATCTTCAATTTTAAAAGAAAGAAAAGTAATTTTTTGGATATTTGCTATTTTTTTATTATTAGAAATAATTTCTTTTCTATCTTTTTATTTTAGCATTATTAACCTAATTGTTTTTTTTATTTTAGTAATTTTAATCTTTATTTTATCTGTTTATAGGTTAAAATGGTCTTTTTATTTAATTTTAGGGGAATTATTTTTTAACTCCATGGGTTATATCTTTTTTTTAGAAGCTGGAGATTTTAAAATTTCTTTGAGAATCGCTTTATGGTCAGTGATTATGCTTGTTTGGGCGGGTAGGTTTGTTTTAGAATTTATTAAGGATCGCCAAGCTCTGTGGTTAAGATATTTAAAAATGCCATATTTTAAATATTTTTTTATTTTATTGTTTTTTATTGTCTTTGGTTTGGTTTATGGAGTTATAAAAAATAATTTTAGTGATGCTTTTTTTGATTTTAATGCTTGGTTATATTTTTTATTAATTTTTCCCTTATGGCATATTTTATCATCCTTGTCTGAGGATAATAAAAAAATATTTTATCAAAATATTATTAATATTTTTGTGGCCGCTACTTTATTTTTAGTCTTTAAATCTTTATTATTATTGTTTTTATTTTCTCATCAGGTTCCAATTATTTCCGATTTGTATTATTGGACTAGGGATTATCGACTGGGAGAGATAACGGCTATGAGTGGTGGTTTCTATAGAGTTTTTTTACAGTCACAAATTTTTATATTATTGGCTTGGATAATATTTTTACCAATTTTTAATAATCTTAAAAATAAAAAAAATATTGTTTGGTTATTAATTTTTTTATCTTTATTGAGTTCGGGTTTAATTTTAAGTTTTTCTCGTAGTTTTTGGCTGGCTGGAGTTTTGTCTTTTGGTTTTATGTTGTTTCTTTTGTGGAAAAAGTATAATTTTAAGGCCATGATTAAGACTTTATTATTAGGATTAAGTAGTTTATTGTTGGGATTTGTTGTGGTTTTTTTAGTGGTAAAATTTCCTTGGCCCAATTCAATAGCTAACTTTGATTTAGAGTCTTTATCGGAGAGAGCTAAAATTGTTAAAACGGACGAGTTGGCTGTTTCATCTCGATGGGCCTTATTGGACGTCATAAAAGATGATTTATCAGCTAATTTTTTATTAGGACGAGGTTTCGGGGCTAGGCTGGAATATGTATCTAGTGATCCTAGGGTTTTGGAGCATTCGGCTGATGGAATTTACTCAACCTATGCTTTTGAGTGGGGTTGGTTTGATATTTGGCTAAAATTAGGCTTATTAGGTGTTTTTTCTTATATCTTGCTTTTATATTTTTTTCTAAAAGAGGCTGGTTTAAATTTTTTTAATAATAATGATTATTGGTATTTAGGATTGGGTTTGGGAGTAATAACCTTGATGGCGGTTAATTTTTTTACTCCTTACTTAAATCATCCTTTAGGAATCGGTTTTATAGTCCTTGTTTTTTTATTATTTGGTTTAAGGAGTAATAAATAATTTTTATGCTAAGAATAATTGCCCTAATTACAATGGCAGTTGACCATATTGGTTTAATTTTTTTTCCAGAGTATTTTATTTTTAGAATTATTGGTAGACTGGCTTTTCCGTTATTTGCTTTTGGTGTGGCTCAGGGTTATTTTTATACTAAAAACTTGAGCAAGTATTTACAAAGAATTTTATTATTAGCCTTAATATCTCAGCCAATTTTTTATCTATTAATTAATCAAGAAAATTTAAATATTTGTTTTACTTTGACATTGGGATTATCAGCAATATATTTATATGATAAAGGAAAAAATTGGTGGGTGAAAGTTTTTGGCATTATTTCTGTTTTGATTTTGGGTCAGTGGCTTAATGTCGAATATGGCGCCTATGGAATTTTGTTAATCTTATGTTTCTATATTTTTAGAAATAATATTCTATTAATTTTAGTTGGCTCTTTATTAATTTTTTCCCAAGCTCTATTAAACTATAGTCAAATACTCAATCTATTTGCTATTATTCCATTGTTTTTGGTTTATTACGCCAAGGATGAGAGAATTAAAATAAATAGATGGATTCAATATTTGTTTTATCCGGTCCATTTATTGATAATATATATAGTTTTTAAATTAATTAATTAATAGTAAAGCTCTTGTCATATCAATAATAATGTTGTATTATTTAAAACGTTAATCTAAAAATATTTAATAAGTTAAAATTATGAATGATCAAATTATTACTCGCGAAGGGTATAATAAACTAAAAGAAGAATTAGACTTTTTAAGCACTATTAAAAGAAAAGAAATTGCTGAGAGAATTGAAAGGGCTAAGGAGTTAGGGGATTTAAGTGAAAATGCTGAATATAGTGAAGCTAAGGATGCTCAGGCTTTAAATGAAGGTCGAATTTTGGAATTATCAGCGACTTTAAAGAACGTTACTGTAGTTGATAGTTTGGTTGATGGCCGGGGAAAAATTGATATGGGTTCTAAAGTCAGGGTTTTGGCCGGTGGTAAAGAAAAAGAATATGAGATAGTTAGCTTTAATGAAGCTGATCCTTTAAGTGGTAAAATTTCTAATGAATCTCCTTTGGGTATGGCTTTTTTAGGTAAAAAAAAGGGAGAGGAGGTTATAGCTGAGACCCCTAAAGGTGAGATTAAATATAAGATTATTGATTTTAAATAATATGGAGAATGCTAATCATAATGAGCGAGCTGATCGCTTAGCTAAATTAGAAAAAATATCCACTCAGGCTAATCCTTATCCAAGTCGAGTTAATAGAACTCATACTATTGAAAAGGTTTTAACTAATTTTTCTGATTTAGAAAAGAATAAAACAATAGTATCTTTGGCTGGTCGAGTTTTAGGGATTCGGACTCATGGAAATTTAAGTTTTGTTAATTTAAAAGACGGAACTTCCGAAATTCAATTAGCTTGTTCTAAAAATGAATTAGGAGCTGAAGATTATAAGGAATTTACTAAATTGGTTGATATGGCTGATTTTATTGAGGTTTCAGGTACATGTTTTGTTACTCATAAGGGCCAAAATAGTATTTTAGTTAATAAATATAGGATTATAAGCAAGGCTTTATTGCCTTTACCTGAAAAATGGCATGGATTAAAAGACGAGGAGGAGAGATTACGCAAAAGATATTTAGATTTATTATTAGATGATGATCTTAAAGAATTATTCGTTAAAAAAGCTAAATTTTGGCAAGTGACTCGTGATTTTATGTTAAGAAAAGGTTTTTGTGAAGTAGAAACCCCTATTCTAGAGACTACTACTGGAGGAGCTGAGGCTCGACCTTTTAAAACTCATCATAATGATTTTGATTTAGACGTTTATCTTAGAATTTCAGTGGGTGAATTATGGCAAAAAAGATTAATGGCTGCTGGTTATGAGAAAACCTTTGAGATTGGTAAGGTTTTTAGAAATGAGGGTAGTAGTCCTGATCATCTTCAGGAATTTACAAATATGGAGTTCTATTGGTCTTATGCTAATTATGAAGATGGCATGAGTATTTCCCAAGAATTATATAGGGAAATTGCTGTACAAGTTTTTGGTACAACAAAATTTAAAACTAAAGACTATGAGTATGATTTGGCTGATGATTGGAAAAGAATAGATTATCGAGAAGAGGTTTTAAAGCAAACCGGAATTGATGTTTTGGAGGCCTCTGAACAAGAAATGGCTAATAAATTGCAAGAATTAAAGGTTAAATATGATGGTCAGACTCGAGAAAGACTCATGGATACTTTATGGAAATATTGTCGAAAAAGTATTGCCGGACCAGCTTTTTTAATAAATCACCCTAAATTAGTATCTCCTTTATCCAAATCTCGTGAAGATAATCCAGAGTTAACTGAAAGATTTCAGATTATTATTGCCGGAAGTGAGGTTGGTAATGGTTTTAGTGAATTAAATGATCCAATAGATCAGAGAAAAAGATTTGAAGATCAACAAAGTCTAATTGATCGTGGGGATGATGAAGCTATGATGCCAGATTGGGAATTTGTGGAGATGTTGGAGCATGGTATGCCTCCTGCTTGTGGATTTGGTTTTGGTGAAAGACTTTTTGCCTTTATGGCCAACAAGCCAGTTAGGGAAACTACTTTGTTTCCATTATTAAAACCTAAAAAAGAATAATATGGATGATTGTATTTTTTGTAAAATAATTAATAAAGAAATTCCGACCGATATTATTTATGAGAATGATAAAGTGATGGCTTTTCTGGATATATTTCCAACTAGTTTAGGACATACTCTTATTATTCCTAAAAAACATTTTATTAATGTTTATGATATTGAGGAGGATTATTTAACAGAAATTATTAAGGTCACTAGAAAATTGGCTTTAGCCTATAAGGAGATTTTTGGTATAGACAATTTACAGTTAATTCATAACGCTGGCAAGTATGGACAACAGGAGGTTTTTCATTTTCATTTACATTTAATTCCAAGACATGAGGGGGATGGTATTAATTTGGAGCATATTCATCGCGAAGATTTGCAAGATCAATTTGCTGGATTTATTAAACAATTAAAAGATTCTAATTTTCAATAATTTGAAGATAGATTTGTATTTTTTTTATTTTTAATGTAGAACAGAATTATGATTCCTTGGAATAAAGGGTTAACAAAAGATATAAATAATTCTTTGTTAAAAATTTCCAATACCTTAAAAGGCAAGGAGAAAAGCAATTTTTGGTGTTGGCAACAAAAAAATAAGGTAGAATACAAAAAATTAAAACATTCGGAAGATTTGGCTGAGTTTTTTGGGACGATGTTGGGTGATGGATGTATCGAAAAATTAGAAAGAACAGAAAAAATTACAGTTAGTTTTAATAGAAAGGAACAGGATCATTTAAAGCATGTTTTTGAAATTATTTTTCGTTTATTTAACAAAAACCCAAGTATCAGGATGAGAAAAAATAGTCAGTGTGATGATCTTTATATATATCAAAAAAAATTATCAAAAAGATTAAAGTTTCCGTGTGGCAGAAAGCTAGATCATGAATTAAAAATCCCAAAGTGGATTAAGTCCAACAAACAGTATTTAAAGAAATGTTTAAAAGGATTGTTTGAAACTGATGGCGATTGGTTTATAGATAAAAAATATAATACAAATGTTATAAAATTTACTAATCATTCGGACAGTTTATTGGATGATATAAACATTTCTTTGATTAATTTAGGATATCATCCACAAAGAAGGAAATATGATGTTAGATTGGCCAGAAGAGAAGAGGTTTATAAATTTGTTGATTGGATAAGTTTTAGAAAATATTCGGGGATCGTCTAATGGTAGGACCGCAGTTTCTGGTACTGCTTATCTGGGTTCGAATCCTAGTCCCCGAGCAGATGTCTCTTTTTTGTGAGAGACC
>CAZMNE010000016.1:0-16215 GCA_964567645.1 uncultured Gammaproteobacteria bacterium | reverse complement strand
GCCAGGTTCTCATCCTGGTAACAGGGGTTCGACTCCCCTAGGGATCACAAATATTATCTTTAAGAAAACCCTTTAATAAAAACCACTAATTTTTCTGGTGGTTTTTATTTTTTATACTAAATTAAAACTATTATAAACCAAAATGTTTTTTAAAATAGTCTTTTATTTTTATTTCTAATTCTTTATTGATCTTTCCTATTACTTTTTCAAATCTTGCATAATCAAACGAGGTTATGCAATATACTTTTGCTATTGAATCAAACATTAAATTATTTTCCTTACTAGCCTCTACTAAAATATCGTCAGGCATACGATTATCCTTTTTTGAGGTCAGCGGAATTATAGTAACTAGATTTGTCTTTTTTAGTTGTTCATTGGACTCTACAACAATTGCTGGTCTTTTGCTTTGATATTCGTGTCCGACACTAGGATCAAATTTAACCCAAACAATATCACCGAAACCAATTTCACCTTTTGTTATCATAGATTTTCGTAATAATCATATTCCGTCTTAGAAATAGAACCCAATTGATTTAAAATATCCTTAGCTCCAGTCATTTTGAAATATCTAAGATCGTCCGCGCTTCTTTTGGCATATGGTGCTTGCCGTTCAAAAACGAGATTATATGAAATAAGCTCTTTTTCGCTGGTTAATCTCCAAGGGGCATCACCGTGAGAATATTCTTCTATCTGTGAAGCGGACATATTAGATAGAGACCCAATGACATCATCAATAACCTTGACCTCTTTAGGAGACAAAGAATCTATATCATGAGTGATTAAATTAATATATCGCTTTATCTTCAAACCGAAATAATCAGAAATAATAATTTTTAGCTCTTGCTTGGACTTCATATCTTCTATTGTTGGTAAATACAAAGAGGCTATTGGGGCTGGTCCGTATTGCAAATGAATATAATCTAAACCAGAAATTGACTGACCATTAATTTCAAAATTATCAAAATCGGAAAAATATAATAATTTATACAATACCGTTTCCCCAACATTTGGTTTCCCGGCACATTTTTCTAGAATATATAAAATAACATTTTTTAATTTTTCTGGATTAAATTTACTAACTTTATCTGTTTTTTTAATTGGCTCAATATTGGGCAATTTGTCTTCTATTAGAAAATAATCGGTTTTTAATTTAAAAACTTGGGCTATTTTAGCTAATTCTAAAAAATCAAGGTTTCTATTGCCTTGCTCAATTTGGGATATAGCCACTCTGGATAATTCTATTTTTTGAGCCAAATCTTCTTGACTCATTCCCTCAAATTCTCTTAAAACCTTAATTTTATTACCTAAAGATTTTTTATCAATCATATAATTATATTTATTAATAACTATAATTATTATACCTTGTGAAATAAAATCTGTCAATATGGTGTTTTTTGAAAGAATAGCTTACATTAATAATATTATTTAAATTATAGTATAAATCAGCTTAACTTTCTATAAATTAATTATAAAAAATAAAAAAAGTCGCTTTTGCGACTTTTGTTCTTTATAACCCAAAAATTTTTACTTTTCCCTCGGCCATAAAAACACTTACCGGCTCTTTGGTATAATCCAAAAAGCATTTTTGAGTTTCTATGTTCCAGGCCATATAGGGCCATTTGTTTCGATGGGGCTTGGGATGCCATAATACCGAACCAGTGCAAACCGGGATTTTATTCAAATAGGCATCTAAATGACTTCCATATTTGAGAAAAATTCTTGTATCCAGCAAAACTCTCTCTAATAGGGTCATCGGCCGATAACTCTTATCCCCCATAATTCTCTGGCTATCAAAATCTTTTGCAAAAACTATAACATAATTTTTGCTATTAACATGATCATTCTTGAGTCCCAAAAAACCCTCCTTACAAATTTCTATAGAGAACCTTTTCTCTATGAATTCTATAATCACTTGAAGCTCTAATCCTTTGGGGATGGCAATAACAATATTTTCCGAACACAAATCTTCGGGCGACAAGGACTCTAAAGCTTCGGCTAAATCTGAAAAGTCAGCTTTTTGACCACTGAGCCTTTCAATTTGCAAGAGGATATTATAAAAATAATTCTCTTGCCTAATAAATAATTTAATAGCTTCGGGTTTCATAATACTAAATTTAAATTGTTAAAAAACTAATTGACCTTATATCTTAGCAGAAAATTTGAAAAAATCAAGTGCTAGCAAATACAAAAAGAGCGACCTTGCGGCCGCTCTTTTTTACAATTTATATTAAAGAAAAATTGATAAAAACTTTGAAATTGGATGAAGAAAATTAACTTCTTGACAAATCCCAAGAGATAGGCAAGTCTAATCCTTCAACATATTCACCATCAAAACTACTTCCAATATTATCATTCCAATAAAATCCTGTATCCTCTAAAGTTGTAGAGAAAGAAGAATTAGTATCAGTTGTTGTAAATGTTGCAAAAACATCAAATGTTTTTGTCATTCCAGCAGAGATGCTAATATTTTCACTAGGGTTCAATATTATTGTAGAAGTATCGTCATCATAATTATTGCTTCCAGAGATAACAGTAGAACCATCTTTTAATGTAATACTGTCTATTGTTGATGTGCTTACGTTAGACAGGCTAACATTTAAAACAATTTTTTCAATGTTAATCTTTCCGTTAGCGTCAGCTGTAACACTAAATCTTGCGATCTGTTTAGCTGAGTTTTGACCGAAAGAAAGATTGAAGCTAGATAATGTTTGACGAGCTACAACTGGAACTGACTTTACTACCAAAAACGCATTACCTTGTGATCCAACTGATAATTCCTCGATAACTTCACCCCAAGAAGTTCTAAATTTATAAGAATCTAGCTCAAAATAGAACCCTTGAGGAGATTCGCTTCCCTCTTCAATATTATTAAGAGAAATTCTTAAAGATAAAACCTTAGCATTACTAGATCCAGGATTTATATCAAATTTTCCAGAAAGATTTTTAAACTCTACTGAGTTATTAAATAAAACCCCTGAAGCGATTTTAGTTTCACCTGAATATAGGTCAACTGTTCTAATTATAGAATCAGCAGCAACTGTTGTTGTAGCCTTAACAAAAGATAATTCTTCAATCTTAGCAACATCATAAGTTGCCTCAAATTCAAATCTAGCTACTTCGTAAGAAGTATTTGGATTTGAAGACAGATATCTAGAAGAAGGAGAAGAAAGAACTTCTACATCCAAACTTCCTTCTGTTAAAACCTTAAATATTCTTGTTGAAACAACAGAAATATCTTCGATATTCTTATTAACAGAATCTTTAGCAACAGTAGTTAAATTTAACATGAAATATGATTCATTGTTTATAGCAGCAGAAGAATCAAGATTTCCTTTTAATTCAAAAGTAACAACACTTCCCTCGGCAATATATTTATTTAATGAAGAAAAGGTTATTCCACTTGAAGTTAAATTTTTAGGTCCAGCAACTTTAGATCCGTTAATATACAATTCTAAATTTTTAATATGTGTATCAAGAGTAGATGTTGCTCCTCCACCATACATATTTTTAGAAACTGTAATTGAACTAATTGTTGCTGAGCTATTATTGGCCTTATAAGAGAAAAGACCAAGTGTTTCACCTTCAGATCCCTGAACCACTGTTTTATCAGAACTTCCATCAACTCTAGCTACTTCTAGATCAGCGCCCTTAACTTCAAGAGTTGCTCCAACAGCATCTCCAGTAATATCATCAACAGCTAAACCGTTGCTAACATATTCTGGATACTCTAATAAATTAGAATCTGCTAAAGAAACTTTAAATTGATTAGTTGATGTAGCTGTTGTTCTAACATCTACAGTAACCTTAACTTCATTATCACCCTTGTTCAATAATAAAGAAGAGTCTACTAGATATTCTGAACTACTACTAACATCATCGGAATAAAAAGTCGCGATTAAAGAATTATTAAGGAAAACCTTGGCATTATAAAATGAATCATCATCATATGAATCAACATTAATATTCATGCCTTCAGCTTCAATAGCTTCATCAGCCTTAATATTGGCTAATAATACAAGAACGTCTTTATCACCTTTTACTACTGTCTTTGTCCCAGTAGGTGATCCTGCTTTTTTGGAAACAGTAACTGATCCAGCATCTATATTTACAGAAGAAACGGTTAAGTTTGTTTGAGTTATTGTAACACCAAACCCTGTAGCTTTTTCGTAAATAGAAACATCCTCTAATTTATGCAAAGCCAAAACTATACTACCAGCAGTAGAACTATCCTTACCGATAACATCAGCTTTAATAGTAAAATTTTGAACTTGATCATCTCTTTCAATTGTCATTCCTCCATTTAATAAATTAAAAGTAGCATAACGACCATTAAAAGTAGCATAATCAGAAACCCTTTCTCCATTATTTTCCAAATAAACATTCATTAAAACATCCCCTAAAGTTTCAACTCCACTGTTTCTTAGTGAAATAGATTGAAAAACAACATCTTTATTATCCTGTAGATTTAGCTCAAAACCACCTAAATTAACATTATCCTCTCCTACTTGAGCTGTTAATGTCTCATTATTCCCATCAAAACTTACAGTAGCAATTGTATAAGTTGTAAAACTCATTAAATTACCAACGATTGGGAATGATCCAGAAATTGTTGATCCGCTAGCTGAAACAGCTGAAGCAGAAGCAATTCCTAAAGCACCATTGCCGCTAACATCATTAACATTAGCTAAGACGTCTAAAGTAATAGTTTGTCCAGCAGGAATAGTTAAAGTTGGGGAAAATGTTAAAGTAGCCTCATCGTTATTTAATGTTCTTTTTGAACTAACAGAGATTCCATTTTTTTCAGCCCAAACCTGAAAATTACCATCAATAGTTGTTAAACCTGTTCTTCTTATTGTAATGGAATTAACATAAGCAATGCCATCATTAGAAGCAGTCAAATTAACTTTAGTAAAAGGAATTCTGCTTGCTGTCATTGGAACTGATTGAGAAGCAGGAGTCATTGAGTTTAAAGAAACTGTTACACCTGTTCCTTGACCTGGTTGCCATCCTGTAGCAG
Source organism: uncultured Gammaproteobacteria bacterium (assembly GCA_964567645.1). Lineage (GTDB taxonomy): Bacteria > Patescibacteriota > Patescibacteriia > Patescibacteriales > UBA12465. The sequence continues at coordinate 11,198 of CAZMNE010000016.1, read as the reverse complement.
CTCCACCTTGTGAAGTTTTAATGATAGCAGCTTCAGCACCAGTGATAGTTGAACCACTTGCAGTGAAATTGTCAATTGTTAAAACATTAGCAAATTGGAATCTGTTAGCTAAGAAAGCAACTTCGTCCTCTATTAAACGATAGTCAGTACCATCATAGTAATAGATATTTCCTTCACCAGTCTTTTGTACTAAAGAACCAGCTGGTACTTCGTCAGAAGCCAAAGGAGTTCCAATAGTATAGTTAGTGAAGAATGAATCTGCTACATCGATAACACGAGAAGCCCAATTGGCTCCGTATAATGCGATAGCATCAGCTTCAGTTTGTACCCATCTTAAAGTACCATTAGCTTCAACAGCGTATACTTTTGGATCAGTAGTAATTTTTACTAATTTTGTTCCAGGTCTAACAACTACGTTAGCTCCTAGAGGATAGCTAGCTAATTCATCAGCAGAAACAGTAACAACACCTGAGAAGTCACTGTACCATGATTTATAAGTAGCTTCATTTGGGAATACATATCTTTTTCCATCTTCACCTAAGTAATAAACAGCTGAAAGACCATCTTTTTTGATTAAGTCACCTGCAGAAGCAGCAGCGTTTGTAGTCATAGGAGCAGTTAAACCACTCATAACAACTACAGTCATTACCATGACAGAAGATGCAAAAAATTTGCGTAATTTTGTCATAAAATTTTTTTAAGCATATCTCCAAATTTTATATATAGATATAAATATCCGAAGATAAAGTTTAGGTTTCCTTATCAGTTTCATTATTATTTTGAAATAAGCTTCATCTATAAAAAATTCCTGAATAAATCGATCAGGATCCCGCTCCCCCGCACACTTATATTAATAAGTAAAGTTCGGGAAAAATTAGCATGGGATAATTTTTCACAACTCCGACACTTATTTGCATAAGCGTGCGGAGAAAAGCTTAACCGATCTATTTGTGAAAAATTTTTTCGATTAATCTTTTTTCAAAATTTTTTTAAAACTGTCAAAGAAACGAATTTTGGTTTTTAACATTGCACCCTCCCCCTCGGGAGTCGACCTTGCTGGTCACAATGAATCGCCTTTACCCTTCAAAAAATTGAAGTAATAATGGAGATTGAAAGATTTCCCGTTTTTAGAAACCTATCAACTTCCACTATCAAGACAAAATTATTTTTCAATAGAACCCTTAACCTCTGATAATTTTTCGATTACTTCATTATAACGACCCTCAGAAAAAAGTTTTTCAATCTCAGCAATTATTTCTGGACCATCTTTTAAGATAAATATTTTTTCTGAATTATTATCAATCTCACTTTCTAATGATTTTATGTCAACCTCTTCTTCTGAGCTACTAGAATTTTGTAAAACCTCTTCTGAAGAAGAAGTATTTATTTCTTCAATATTTTCAAAATCATCTTCGATTATTTGGGAAGAAGAATCATTATTACCTTCAATATATATTTCAACTCCATTTTCTTCGATTAAAGAAGAAGCGCTAAAAACATTTTCATTATTATTTTCTGAACTTACATTGATATCATCAATATAATTTTTTTCCATCTTATCCTTAACTTTAGAAATTTCATTTTTAAAACTAGCATTTAATTTTTCCACTTGATCTTTATTCTCTTCATTATTAAATTCTGGATCCATTAAGATAGTGGCAATATCTTGAGCGCGATTACTAGCAAACTTCAAAGATAAAGCATCTCTTTCGGTTTGAGAAAAAGTAGTATTTAATTTAGCTCGCTCACTAATAATTCTAGCTATATACAAAGAATCATTTGGTTTGGAATCTCTAAAAAAACCACTACCAAAAATTAGTCCTCCGGCTATAAAAACAAAAACTCCAGCGACTATTAATAATGGCTGGGAAAAAACTGAAAAAATATTTTTAAAACCCCAAAAGAAAGAACCCTGAGAAAGCTCTCCACCCTTAACTGAAGTATTGGCAATTTGAGAAAATAAAATATCTCTATTGCTCTTTTTAGTCTCCTCAGAAAGAGCAATAGTCTTTAATCCTTTTAATTGTTGTAATAATTGTTTTTCAGTCATAGTTTTACTTTCTACTATAGTATACGTTAAAACTAGAAAAACGTTACACTAAAAAACCATTTATATCCCCGTCCCTATTGACTAAAAACAATTTAAGTCCACAAATTTGTGGACTTAAATGATATAATTAGATAATTTTATATTAAAAATTTTTATTTTTTTTCTTCCTCTTTTTCCTCTATCATCTCTTTTAAAGCCTTAATAGCCCGATGAAGTAAAACTCTAATATTTATTTTTTTCTTACCAGTAATATTAGATATTTCATCTAAGGAAAGATCATTTACAAAACGCATAATTAAAATTTCCCGATACTCGTTTTTTAATTCCATAACCTTAACCATCAATCTTTCATATTCCCCTTTAACCCCAATTTCCATTTCCAAATCATATTCCTCATCAACTACCTCAATTCTATTATTTTCATCGTCTAGAGACAGGCTTTCAGGACGACGATTTCGATAATAATCTACTACCACATTTCGAGCAATTTTATAAATCAAAGCTCGAAGAGTTTGGTGATCGCTAATCTTATTTTTTTGAATATGCTCCCAAGTCTTCAAAAAGACCAAAGATGATAAATCAGAGGCCTCATCTTTTTTACCAATTTTAAAATAAATAAAGCGATAAATATCGTTAATATTTTTATCATAAAGTTCTTCAAAGGCTACCTGATCTTTATTCTTTAATCTTTCTTTTAAATTATTCTCTTTTAATTTTTCTATAATATTTAATTTCATTTTTTTGTATTATTTTCTCTATTCTGAACAAAAAATATAAACCGACAAACAAAATATAGAGTCAAAAACTCCTACCCACATAATATCATAATAAAAAACAAAAAACAAGTTGAAAAAGGTTGACCTTTGGGTGTTAATAATATAAAATAAAAATACTTGCTTGTTATTAATTTTCTCTAAAAAAATGACAATTATAGACAAAAATAAAAAAGAAATCCCTGCTAAATTAAAAAGAGTTGATCGGCAAATTTGGCTATCTGTCTCTGAATCAGCTAAATTTGGCGGAGTTGATAGCAAGACAATTCGACGAGCTATCAAGAGTAAGAATATAAAATATAAAGTTTCTGGCAATCGTTATGCTATTCGACTTCAATCATTAATAGAATTTTCCCATAGCAATATTAAATTAAGAAATAAATTCTATAGCCATGGACTAGGTCAGTATGTTGATAAATTTAAAAAAAGCTTTATAACTAAATAAACTCTTATCTGACAAACAAAAAAAGAAAACGACCCCTTAAGGATCGTTTTCTTTTTTATAATTCTTCTCAGTTATTATTACAAGATAGCATCTTTAACTGCCTTAGCAACTCTGAATTTAACAACTCTTTTAGCTGGAATTTGAATTTGTTCTCCAGTAGCTGGATTTCTTCCAATTCTAGCCTTTCTATCTACTAAAACTAATTTACCAAATCCTGGTAATACAAACTCACCTTCCTTTTTAGCTTCAGAATAAGCCATGTTTGTTAAAACTTCCATGAAGTTTACAACTTCTTTTTTACTCATGCCAGTTTTCTCGGCTAGAGTAGTCATTAATTGTGCTTTTGTCATAATTTTTTAATTAGCCCAAAAATAAATCTTAAGCAATTTATTTTAACACTAATTCTTAATTAATTTTTAATAACTAATCGAAAAAGAATTAATTATTATTATATCTACATTATAACACTTTTTAAAAATATAGCAATATTTAAGGCATTTTTGAAATTTCTTCAATTTTACTTCCCTTAGTTTTTATTTTATAAACCTCACTGGCAATTTTTGTTCCCTCTTTTTCATCACTCAAAATTATTTTAATTGCTAAACCCTCTTGTGTCTCGGCTGAAAAATATTGATCAAATATAAAATTCCCCAAAGAATAAAATATAGGCCTTTCTTTATAAATCTCATAATTTTGAATAACATGGGGGTGATGACCAATAATAATATCAGCCCCACTATCAACCATCTTTCGAGCTAAGACTTCCTGTCTATTATTAGCTTGCCCCTGATATTCATTACCAAAATGAATATTTACTATAACTACATCACTACTCTCTTTTAATTTAATTATTCTATCTAAAATATCGACTTCAGCAATATTATTATAAACGAGACTAATTCCCAAAAAAGCAATTTTTTTATTTTTAATATTTAAAACAATATCCGAACAATTATTATAATCTAAAATTGGCATAGAACCCCCTAATATTATTTCTGGAGATGTAGTATTAATTGATAAATAAGCGTCTTGGCAACCCGAATAATAAAAGCCTAAATTACTTAAATTTTTATAAGTCTCCTCCACCCCAATGCGTCCTTGATCAGATAAATGATTATTAGCTAAATTAAAAAAATTAAAATTATAATTTTTAAGCTCCTGAATTAATTTGGGATTAAAAGCAAAATCATAAGCGTTGTCCGGCTTATAATGTCCCCCGTTATCAGTAACAGCTCCTTCTAAATTAGCTGAAATAATATCATAACTAGAATTAAAATCACCTTCATTAATCTTAGACAGAAGATAATCTAAGCCATATTTATTAATTTTTTCTCCCACGTGCCGATCTAACATCATATCACCAAAAAACAACAACTTAATAGAATTATCTTCTTCTATTTCTTGATTATTCTCATCTTCCTTTTTATCGTTTTTAAAGTCATTTTCCTGATTTTCATCGCCCCGGTTATTAAATAAATCTTTATCTATCACCGCCCTATTAGATCCTAATTTTAAATCAAAAATATACCTTTCCCTAAAAACAAAAAAATTCCAACCAATAACTATTATTATTAACAGAGAAAGCAAAACTATTAATAGGCTTGAGTTTAACTTCATATGATTAAATTATATAACTTTTGCAATAAATAAGCAAAATCAATTATTTGACTTTTACTTTATTCTATTATATAAAATAAATAGAACCTTAAAAATTTATATTATGAAAACAAATTCAATGGATATAGTTTTTTCGCCAGAAGAGGATATTCGTATCCAGCGAATAGATTTCGTGAGCCAAAAAGAAGCTAACCAAATCTGGGGTATTTATAACCCGAGAGAGGATTATAATAAATCTCGATTCCCCAAAGAAGCTCTGAAAGAAATAGCTAAAATATCTGACGAAGATTTTGACAAAGTTAACGACTATTTTATTGTTTTTTTAACAGGTCTTTCCATTAAAGAAATGAGAAAAGCATCAAGTCAATATGTTAAATTTATAACCCAAGAGCTAGCCAAAAAGGAATATGACAAAAAAGGAGTTGGTGGTTATTATTTAATAAAAATGGAAAGAACTTATTTAAAAAATCTAATCCCCGAAGAGCAAGATTATTTCAGGATTATACCACCGAAATGGAGGCGAGCCAACATTAGAGAGGCTGCTGAGATTTTATTGATTCTTTTTCTCGTGACCGGAGAAAAAAATTATCTTGACCAATGGCATATTTGTTACGGAGAAGAAGACAAAGATGAAAGAAATTTCTACAACCTGGTAAGATTTGCTATCAATAATAAAAAAATGACCTTTTTTACCAGAAAAAAAGTTTCAGAAAGCTTTGATTTAAATTCTATAACAATTAGAAAGGCTCTATAAAGACAAAAAACCTTCAATAAGAAGGTTTTTTTATTTTTTATACTTAAATAAAACTACATTTCTAATTTTCCATTATATTCCATCTCATAAATATGGAAAATAGTAACAGCTAAAGAAATAATCAAAGGACCAACTACCACTCCCCAAAAACCAAATAAATTAATTCCGCCAATAATAGCAAAGATTATAAAAATAGGATTAACTTGGGATTTTCCTTTAATAATATAAGCTCTAATAATTTCATCAATATTACTAACCACAATCCAACACCAAGCCAACACAAATATTCCTTGCCAAACATTACCAGAAGCTATTAAATAAATTGTGGCCGGGATATAAAAAATAGATGAACCAATATAGGGAATAAGCGATAAAAAGGCCATAATAATAAAAACAAAAATAAAAGGCCAGCCTACTATTAAAAAACCTAATCCGCCTAATAGGCCCTGAACGGCGGCGGTTACAAAAACAGAAATAAAAGTGCTCTTACTAACATTTCTAAATTTTTTAATTATTTCAATATCATATTTATTGGGAAGGGGTGACCACAAAATCAATTTTTTAGCCATTTTTCGGCCCTCCACAAAAAAGAAAAACATAATTAAAATTATTAATCCCAAAGAAATAATAGAATTAGTAGCCCCTTTTACTAAAATAGTTGTACCACTAACTAGCCAATTCTTAATATTGCCAGCACCATCAATTATAAACTGCTTAAGGATTTCTTCTCCAGAATTATCTAAATTAATTTTTTCTAAAAAACTAGACTGGATTAAATCAGCCTTACTAATAATTTCATTAACACTAACATAAGCTACCGAGGCTTTCTTGCTAACAAAAATCAAAAAATTACTGAAAGGAATAATAATAACCAAAACCAGCAATAAACACATTATAAAAGAAGCTAAATATTTTTTATTCCAAAGAAGTTTAGTTAATTTTTCATACCAAGAATAAAAAACAGAAACTAAGGCAGTAGCAATAATAATTTCAATTAAAAAGGGACGAAACAAAAAAAAGATCGCCACTAAACAAGCAATAATCAAAAAAATCAAAAAAGGTTTATAGACAAGTTTTTTCATATATTTTAAAATTCATAAATCTGACCAAAATCAGGAATAATTGGCTTTGTTTTTAGTTTTTTAGAAATTTGATTAGCTAAAATATAATTAGCCTCCTCTTCCCCATGTATTACAAAAATATATTTAGGTTTAGGACTCTTCATTTTTTTAAGCCACCCCATTAAAGCATCATTATCGGCATGAGCTGAATATGAATTAATAACCGAAACCTTAGCTTTAACAGGAATATTGGCATGTTCAATATTAACAGATTTATGGCCAGTCAAAAGTTTTCTTCCCAAGGATCCAGCAACTTGATAAGCTACTAACAATACATGGCTATTTTTATCGTTTAAATTAAATTTTAAATGATGACCAATTCTTCCCCCGTTACACATACCGCTCCCAGCTAAAACGACCTTCGGAGCTCTAACGGTATTAATTTTCTTAGATTCTTCTGAAGTTAAAGTAAATTCTAGTCCCGGAAAATCAAATAAGTCATCGCCCGAAACTATTAATTTCATAGATTCTTGATCATAAAGATATTCGTAATCACGATAAATTTCTGTAGCTCTAATAGCCAAAGGACTATCTAAAAACATAGGGACATAGGGAATTTTTTTATTTTCTACTAAATCATTTAATTCATAAAGAATCTCTTGTACTTTTTCTAGAGCAAAAATTGGAATCATTAAAACCCCCTTATTATTAACACAATCCATGATTGCCTTTCTAATCATCTTTATTCCATCATCACGAGATTCGTGCGATACTCCGGCATAAGTTGATTCTACCAAAACTAAATCAGCTCCATCAGCATATTCTAGGTCTCTAATAATTCTAGCCGGAGAATTACCTAAATCTCCAGAAAAAATTATTTTTTTTTCTTTTTTACCTTCTTTAATCCAAATTTCATAAAAACAAGAACCTAAGATATGTCCAGAATTTTTTAATCTAACTCGAACATCTCCAGCAATAATAATTTCTTCGCCATAAGGCAAATCATGAAATAATTTCATAACAGAGGCGGCATCGTCTTCTGAATAAAAAGGCTCTAAGCCAGCCTCCCTGGACTCACTAGAAATTATTCTAGCAGAATCAGCTAACATTAAACCAGTTAAATCTTTAGTAGCGGCTGTACAATATATTTTTCCCTTAAAACCATGTTTATATAATTTTGGTAATCGGCCACAATGATCAATATGAGCATGAGATAATAAAACAAAATTAATTTCTTTGGGGTCAAAACCAAAATCATCAAAATTTCTACTATTAGCAAAATGTTCTCCCTGAAACATGCCGCAATCCAACAAAAACTTAGTTTTTTTTGTTTCAATTAAAGCACATGATCCAGTTACTTCGCGACAGGCTCCGTGAAAAGATATTCTCATATTTTTATATTAATTACCTAATTGACAATTATTCTATAACAATAATTTCATTATTGCTATAAACTCCACATTTACCTCCTAAATATTCGCAAACTCTAAAATAATAAGTTCCTGGGGTAGAAATTTTCCAAACATCTGATTTGATATTTTTATCAGAAAAATAATGATAAGTGTTGCCAGGATAAACTGGATTTTCCTTCTCAGAGATAACCACCTTAAATCCTTTATCAGAGATAAAATTAGTTTGCCAATCTAATTTTACTCCGCTAGAAGTATAAACAGCAATTAAGTCAATTTTCTTATTAGTTTGATCTGCGTTTTGGATTTGAGTTTGAGTTTGAGTCTTTGTTTTTATTTGAGAGGCTTCCTTCTTACTAATCTTTGATAAATTAGCATTTGATACTCCTAAGCCTTTACTTTTCATAACCTCAAAAGCAGACTTGCCATCTTTTAAATAATGGATTTTTAAATCACTAGGATTTATATAATAAGCTTCACCATGTTGCTCTACAGCTAAAACAATTTTACCTGACAATCTAGACCTTAAACTTTTATCACCTTGTTGGAGTTTATTTAAATTGGCATTAGAAATACCCAAGCCCAATCTTCTCATAATTTCAAAGGCGCTATCTCCATTTTTCATGTAAACAGCCTCACCGTCTTCGGTTATATAATAAGCCTCTCCCTTTTTCTCAACAGCCAAAATTATATGACCCTTGAGCCGCTCGGTCATGCGCTTGTTCTCAGCTGCACTAACAACACTACTCTCAATATTTTTTACCAATTCTGTTTTATTATAATCAATATTAGACTCTCCAGAAACTTCTTTTATTAAAGTCGAGCCAATCCAACCAGTTTTTCCATCGCTAGTTTTAATTTTATGCCAACCATCAGTTTTAGCTATTACTTTTACCTCAGTGTTAACTGGCAACACAAAAGAAACCTCAGAGTCACTCATACAAGCCACATTTCTAACATTAGAAGAAATAATTGTTTGAGCGGTGTAAGTTGTATCATAGATAGGGTCAGCATAACAAGAGCCAAATTCAGCTTGATTTCTGTTTTGATAATTATTAATCACGGTAGCCTTAGCCGAAGATGACAAGATTATTAAACCAAAAAGAGAAACTGATAAAATTATTAAATTTTTTTTCATTTTTTTAAGATTAATTATATAAAATATTATTTATTTATTTTAAGTTTTTCTCCATAAGAATTAATATCATCTAATAAATCATTATTTTGCCAATCATCTGTCCAATCAGAGATGCTATAGGTTTTTAATTCCCCCGAAGGAGTATTAGAAACCAATTTATCTAAACCAGAATTAACAATCATTTTTTTACAAATAAAACAGGGATAGGATTCAATGACCTCAGACTCTCCTTTGGAATTAATTTTTTCAGAATACAAATACATAATTCCGCCCAAAACATCCACGCCAGCCCTAGCAGCATTAATAATGGCATTTTGTTCAGCATGAACGCTACGACACATTTCATATCTTTGCCCCGAAGGAATTCCTAATTCATTTCTTAAACAATTCCCTCTTTCAAAACAATCCTTAGTTTTACGAGGAGCGCCCACATAACCAGTAGATATAATTTGATCATCTCTAACAATAATTGCTCCGTGCCTAGCCCGAAAACAAGTTGATCTTTCAGACACCTCTTTAGCAATATTCATATAATACTTATCTTTAGAAATTCTATTAATATTAAGCTTAGTCATATTTAATTTAAATTATTTATATATAGTTTAATTATAGCAAAAAAAATAAATTAAGAAAACCAATCACTTAACCCCAATTTTACTGGCATTGACACTTTAATACTTATATGATATAATAATTGGTTAGTTCGCATGTATAGTTTAATGGCAAAACACCGAGGTTAAGTTTAAAAGTAGCGGCAAGGTTGTAACAGGCTGACCCTTGAAGGAATTGAAGTTTTCAAGACCCTTTTAAGCGGAGATATCCATAAAATTATGAGGTATCCGGATGTAATAAAAACATTTTCTCGGAATTATTGGTTCGAATCCAATGAGAATTAACATTCGGGGCATTTCAAGGAATGCCCCTTTTTTATTTTTAAATTAAATTATGATATAATTAAAAAGTCTTAATTATTAAATAAAATTATATGAAAAATAATTACTCCAATAAAAAAAGTCTTTTAATATTTTCTGTGCTAGTTATCATTCTTGCGACACTGCTCTTTTTTTTACAAAACCAAAAACAACAAAATATTTCTACCGAAGAAAATAACCCCCCTATTATTAAAAATGATATAGAAGTTGAGGATAATAATAAGTTGACCATAGAGGAACAAGAAATTATCTCCGAATATTTAAAAGAAAATATTTCTGAGTTATCTCCAGAAAAAGAAGTGTTAGGCGGAAAATTTTATATTACTTCAATTGATTTTTTAAGCGATCAAAAAATAATAACCGAATATGAGGATGGTCACATTGCTCTAAAGGCCGAAATTAATTTTGAATATTTAGATTCAGAAAATATCGTTATTAAAAATTTTAAAATTTTTAATTAAAAATACAAAAAATGCCAATATTCAGTTTGACAAAAAAATATTAATATAATAATATCTAGTGAATACGGACCTTAAAATTAAGCCAAATGAAGCCAAAGAAAGTCAATTTGATTTCTGGAGAGTGGTATTTAGCAAAAAGTAAAAGTAAAAATACTTTTGTTATTTTAATAGAAGAAAATACCGAAAAATGTCTTTTACCTTATTCCAATATTCCCAGAGACACAAAGGGTCTAACTATTGTTAGAAAAATAACAAAAGAAGAGGCCAAAAAAATTATTGAAAAAGAGATTAGAGAATTAAAATTTGCTGAAGGTTTTACTGCTGATGCCGAAGATCAATTAATAAAGGGATTTTTGGTAGCAAATACCATGAAATTTTTAAAAAACAATTTTTAAACATTAGCGGAAACATAAGTTTCCGTTTTTTTATTAATGCACGGGGTCGTGGACTGTGTTAGAACTGAAATTATTATTAAATCAACTTATTTAGTAAATTAATCCACCAAATAAGTCTGTCTAACAATATTATATCCATTAAACTTAGTGTCATCCTCCGACT
>CAZMNE010000015.1:3134-16694 GCA_964567645.1 uncultured Gammaproteobacteria bacterium | reverse complement strand
AAGATTATAATGATTTAATATATAGAACTAGGGAAGGAAAATTTAAAGCTGTAATAGAAGAAGTAAAACGTCGTAATGCTATAGGTCAGCCAATATTAATTGGTACAGTTTCTATTGAAGATAATGAATTATTGGGTGATATGATGGAAAGAGAAGGTCTTCATCCTAATATTTTAAATGCTAAAAATCATTTTAGAGAAGCTGAAATTATTGCTCAAGCTGGTCGATTAGGATCTATTACAGTAGCTACTAATATGGCTGGTCGTGGAGTTGATATTATTTTAGGCGGTAATCCCGCTGACAAGGAAGAGCAGGCCAAGGTTAAAGAATTAGGGGGGCTGCACGTGATTGGAACTGAGCGTCACGAATCTCGTCGTATTGATAATCAGCTTCGTGGTCGAGCTGGTCGTCAGGGAGATCCGGGTTCTTCTCAATTCTATATTTCAGCCGATGATGATTTAATGCGTATTTTTGGCGGTGATCGTTTAAAAGGTGTTATGAGTATGTTAAAGTTACCAGAGGATATGCCTATTCAGAATAAGATGGTGTCTAATTCCATTGAATCAGCTCAACGTCGAGTGGAGGGTAATAATTTTGATCTTCGTAAGCATGTAGTTGAATATGATGATGTTATTAATAAACATCGCGAGGCTATTTACAAAAAACGTCGAGAGATTTTAAATGTCTATAATTCTCAAAAAGAAGGAGTGGAGGCTGATGGTAAATTTTTATCAGATATTATTTTAGAATATGTTGAAGATGAAATTTTACAGACTATCACTTTTCACACTTCAGTTGATAATATTGCTGATTGGAATATTCAAGAAATTTATGAAACTATTAAAACTATTTATCCAGTCAACGAAGTAGAAAAAGAAAAAATTCTTTCTATTGTTAAGCAAGAAGGTAATAAGGATGATTTGCGTAATGAATTATTAAATTATACAACTACTTTAGCTCAGAATAAATATAAAGAGATGAGAGAAGGCTTTGCTGGACTAGATATTAATTTTATTGAAATTGAAAAAGGTATTTTAATTCGTTCTATTGATAATTTATGGGTAGAGCACCTAGAGACAGTTGATTATTTAAGGCGAGGAATTGGTCTTCGGGGATATGGTCAACGAGATCCTTTGGTGGAATATAAAAAAGAAGCTTATGGAATGTACCATGAATTATTGGGCTTAATCCAAAGGCAGGTTGCTTATTCTATCTATAAAACAGGGGATGTTTCTAATTTTATCGCCCCTAGTATTATTGAGAGAGCCAAGAAGTTTTCAGCCCCACTTAAAGAGATGATGAAAAAAACTGGTTCCTCAGAGAATGCTACCGGAACTATTGATATGGCCCGTGATAAGGTTAAAAATGAAGACGGGAAAAAGGTTGGTCGTAATGATTTATGTCCTTGTGGTAGTGGTAAAAAATATAAGAAATGTTGTGGTAAATAATTTATTTAGAGTTTAAGTTAAATTTATCTGATTTGTATTATTATTTAGTTATAATATCTTTTTTAACGAATAGTTTTGTGTCAAGAATATATTGATACGATTTAAAATTAAACTTATTAATAATAAAAAAAGAGAGATATACGATAAAATCGTACAACTGAAAATGTTAATTAGGGTTGGGCTACTTTAAAAATAAATTAAAAAATGAAAAAAGTTAGGTCATCACAAAATGTGACCAAGTGAAGATGATGTCCAATAATGGTAATATTATCTAACTGATACAGCTGATATCGAAACAGTTAAGAAGGGCAAGTTTATAAAATAAAAAAGCCCGCAAGTGGCTTTGGATTAGATTTATCGCCGGGGAAGCGATTAAAATAATATTGAAGATGCTTTAAACGTTGGTATATACGCTACTTGCGGGAAAATCTCTTTTGAGATTATTGATCAAATAATAATACTTTTTTATAAAAAAGTCAAATAATAATTAACAAAATTATGAATCAAACAAAAAAATTGTATCGTTCTAAAAAAGATCAAATTATTTTTGGAGTTTGTGGTGGGCTGGCTGATTATTTTGAGATTGACCCTTTAATTGTCCGGTTAGTTTTTGTGGCTTTGCTTTTTGGCGGAGGAGCGGGCCTCATTATTTATCTATTATTTGCCCTATTAATGCCTGTTAAAGATAGCTTTAAGGTTAATAATGTTGAGGAGTTAATAGTTGAAACCAAGGGTAAGACTAAGAAGGTCTCTCAAAATTTAGATAACTATAATTTTAGTTTTCTTTTGGGAGCTTTTTTGATTGTAGTGGGAATTAGTCTTTTTTTCGCTAATTTTTGGCCTTTTAATTTTTTAATAATTAATTTTTGGCCATTATTATTAATTTTAATTGGGTTAATAATAGTTTTTAAGAAAAAATAATTTTATAATTAATTTTAATTTTATGGAAAACAAAAATGTAGAAGAAAAAAATAATAATAGCAATATTGAGTATTGTGATTGTGGTCCAGAATGTGATTGTGGCCCAGAATGTGATTGTGAAGACGATTTCGCGATCAATGAAGAGGGTGACCAAAATGGCTTTTCTTGTTGCAGTGGGTCAGGTTGTTTTTTAAGAAGGAATTTTTTTGGTATTTTAATATTTCTTTTAGGTGTTTTTTATCTTGGTAAAAATATGGGATGGTGGAATTTTAGCTTAGACTGGTCATTGTTTTGGCCAATAATATTGATTATTTTGGGTCTTTTCTTTATCACTAAAAGAAAGAAATAGTTAACGTTTTTAAGTTTAAAAACGTTAAAAAAGGTGTTTTTTTGTTATTTTTAACGATTATATTGACAAAAACGTTAAAATAATATATAATATAGGTATTATTATTTATAATAAAAAATATGCCTAAAGTTTTAAATGTATTTAGTAGAATAAATAATCTTAGAGAGCGTTATTATTCTTTATCCTTGGGCAAGGAGGCTTTATTGGCTGTAATTAATGAGGCTGAAATCCCCGAACAAGTTTTTAATTCTAACGCTATTGAAAATAGTACTTTAACCTTGGAAGAAACTGAAAAGATATTAATGCAGATTGATTTAGCTAGATATGCTAGCGAGAGAGAAATTTTTGAAGCTAAGAATTTGGCTAAGGTTGTTTTTTTTATTAACCAAAAAGCCAAAGAAGAGGAGTTTTCTTTAGATATTATGTTGTCCTTGCATAAGATGTTGTTGTCAGGCATTAGAGATGAAATAGCCGGAAGATTCAGGCAAAAGGGGGAATATGTTCGAGTAGCTTCTCATATTGCTCCAGCCCCAGAAGAAATTAAAGAAAAGTTAGAAAAAATGTTAATAGAGTATCAGTCTAATGTTTCTGTGAGTATTATAAAGCGTTTAGCTAAATTTCACTTAACTTTGGAAAATATTCACCCCTTTGTTGATGGTAATGGTCGGATGGGAAGAGTAGCTAATAATTATTTGTTAATTAGAGATGGATATGTTCCTATTAATATTAAAGTTATTGATAGGGTAAAATATTATGAGGCTTTTAAAGAGTTTGATAAAAGTGGAAAGACTGATCTTATGGAAGAAATTATTGGTAAAGCGCTTTGTAATAGTTATTATAAAAGATTGGCTTATTTAGAAGGAAAAGACATTGTTACTTTGTCAGAATATGCTAAAAGAAAGAAACTTTCTTATCCGAATTTAATTAATAAAGCCAAGCGTCAAACTATTGAGGCTTTTTTGGAAAGAGGTTCTTGGAAGATTGGAATTTAATATTTATTTAAATAATGTAATGTAATGAGAGTTCTATTACTAATAACTAAAGGAGAAATTGGTGGGGCGCAAATTTTTGTAGCTAATTTAGCTGAGGGTTTGAAAAATATCAATAAAAAAGAAGTTATTCCAACTATAGCTTGCGGAAGTGGGGATTTTTTATTTAAATTTTCTCAAAGAGAGGGAATTAATTTCCAAAGAATAAAGAGTCTTCGTCGGAGTTCTGGCCTTTTAGCTAATATTAATTTCTTGTTTAGTTTTTTGCGGTATTTGAAGAAAAATAGATTTGAAATTATCCATTTAAATAGCACTAATACTCTATTGGGAGCAATTATGGCCAAATTGGTTAATATGAGGACTAAGGTGGTTTTTACGGTTCATGGTTTGTCAATTTTGGATCCAAATTATCAGGCTAATTATTTTAAGAAGCTTTTGTTTAAGGCTTTTTTTAATTTTAGCTTTTCTTTCGTTGATGAAATTGTTTTTGTTAGTCAAAAAAATATGGATTTGTTTGTTAGGGGTAATAAGGTTTGGGCTAATAAGTGTCATTTAGTATATAATGGGATTAAGGTTGATTATTTTAGTAGGGAGGAAGCTCGTCGTTTTATGTTTAATAAAATTGGTTTAAGAGATGAAGGGCAATTTTTAATAGGTTCAACTGGCAGGTTGGCTTATCAAAAAAATTATGAATTTTTAATTGAAAATTTCCCAGAGATTTTAAAAATTAAGCCTAATGCTAAATTAATTTTAATAGGTGATGGTCCAGAAAGATCTAAATATGAAAAGATTGTCGAGAAAAAGGCCTTGCAGGGCTTTGTTTTTATCTTAGGGGAGATAGCTGAAGCTGGTAGGTATTTAAAGGGACTGGATTTGTTTGTTTTGCCCTCAATTTATGAAGGTTTGTCAATTTCTTTAATAGAGGCCTATCTTTCGGGGGTTAGATCAATGGCTAGTTTAGTTGGAGGAAATGAGGAGATTATTGGTAGGGATAATTGTTATGGACTGGATGATTTAACCGATTTTTTAGCTGTTTTTCGGTCAGTATTGGATGAACAAAAAAGTTGTACAGATAAAAATCGATATAATTTAAATAAAAATAAGTTTCTGGTTGAGATGATGGTTAATAAGTATTTAGATATTTATGAAGGATAATAAAAAAATTAAAATATGTATTGCTTCAATTTATGCTTTTGATTTATTTTGCCCAAGAAATGATAGTGCTGGAAGGGTTGGAGGAGCGGAGATGCAATTATATAATCTAGCTATAAAGTTAGCTGAAGATCCTCGATTTGAGGTTCATTTTTTTGTTGGCAATTTTGGTGGAAAAAACAAGGAATTGATCAAAAATGTTATAGTTTATAAGATTTTTGATATTAGTAAGGTAAAAGTTGCTTTCAATTTTATAAACCTTTGGTTTATTTTAAAAAAGATTAATTTTGATATTTGCATTCAGAGATCAGCTGGAATTGAGACTGGTTTAATGGCTCTATTTTGTAAAATTAATAATAAAAAATTTGTTTATATGATAGCCCATGATCAGGATATCTCTCTTAATAGGCCTAAATATTTGGGTGATAGCTTCTTTCAGAAAATAAGGTGGATTCTTTTTAAAATGGGTTTAAAAAGGTCTGAGCTAGTCTTTTGTCAAAATATATATCAAAAAGAGAATCTTCTTAAAAATTATAATAAGAAATCAATTTTAAGAAATAATGCTCATTTTTTAACTAATTGTACTGACAATATTATCGCAAAAAAAGATATTCTATGGGTTGGTCGAGCTGATAGGGGTTTCAAGCAGCCAGAATTATTCTTAGAGTTAGCTAAAAAATTAGAGAATTATAATTTTGTTATGATTTGTCAGTCTAGTTCTGATTTAGATTATTTTAATGAAATCAAGCGTAATGTTGTTGATATTAAAAATTTGAAATTTATTGAGCATGTTCCTTTTAAAGAAATAGAGGAATATTATAAAAAAGCTTTAATATTAGTTAATACCTCTATTTCAGAGGGGTTTCCCAATACTTTTATAGAGGCCTTTAAAAATGGAGCAGTAGTTTTCAGTCTAAACGTTAATCCAAATAATATTTTAAGTAATGATATTGGTTTTTGCTTTGAGGGAGATTCAAATAGAATGACTGAAAGTATTGAATATTTTATGAAGAATAAAGAAAATTTATTAAGTATTTCTAGAAAAGCTTTTGAGTATGTTAAAGATAATCATGATATTGATAAAATAATTAATGAAGATAAAAAGAATTTATTAGAAATATTAAAATAAAAAATATGGATGTAAATTATAAATATTTTTGGCATTATATAGCGAAGCAAGATGATTATAAGAATTTAAAAGTTCTTGATTATGGCTGTGGTCGAGGAGAGATCTTGTCTTTATTGTTAAAAGAAGGAATTGATGTTTGCGGTGTTGATATTTATCATTGTGGTCCTTCAGAGGAAGTTTTAAATAGTGAATTATATAAAACTGGAAAAATAAAAATTATAAAAAATGGAGAAAGATTGCCTTTTGATGATAATTTATTTGATTTAATTATTTCTAATCAGGTTTTTGAGCATGTGGCTGATATTGATTTTGTAGTTAGTGAGTTGAGTAGAATTTTAAAGAAAAATGGTAAGATATATCATCATTTTCCATCTAAAGAGGTCTGGAGAGAGGGGCATATTGGAATTTTATTTTCTCATTGGTTGCCAAAGTTTAGTAAGATCAGGTATTGGTATATTTATTTTTTTAGATTATTTGGTTTTGGTTATAATAAGAATGGTTTAAGTAAAAAAGATTGGGCTAAAAAATCGTTTGATTATTTAAATAATTATTGTTATTATAGGCCTTATAAGGAGCTAAAAAAGATATTTTCTGAATACGGGATAAAGCATCAAGAGATTGAATATATCAAATATCGAGGTCAAAATAATATAATATTAAAAAAATTAGTTAAAATTAAATTTTTTAAAAATTTTTATCAAATGTTATTTAGAAAACTAGCTTTTATGGTTATTGAGTTAAGAAAAAAATAATTTTATTTTTTCTTATATAAAAAATTATTTTTTATTTTTTTAGATTTAATGATATTAATAAATAAAATGAATAAGATTAATCAATTTTTATATTTTGGATATACGTTAGATAATAGTTTTAATTTTCCTTGGGACTTTAATTTGGTTGATTATATTGACGATTTTTGTTATTTAAAAAATCTAAGCTATAACGATATTGTAAATGAGGGGTGTAAAGTGTTTAAAGACGTTTTTCAGGATTTGGGAAGAGATATAAAAAAAGCAATATTATACCCATTAGTGGTGGTCTTGACTCCAGACTAATATTGGGAGGGGTTTTGGAGAATTTTAATTCTAAAAATATTCATCTTGTTAGCTATGGGATTCCCGGTTCTCTTGATTTTGAAATACCTAAAAAAATTTCTAAGATTACTGGCGTTAAGCATGAACTAATTAATTTATCTCCAGATAAGTTTGAGTGGAGTTATGATTTGTTATATAATTTTGCTATTAAAAAGAATAAGGCTATTGTTATTTTTGAGTCTTATATTAATAATTATATTCCCTTAATTTTTGGCAAAGATTTTGTTTACTGGAGTGGTTTTATGGGGGATCCTATTTCTGGGTCTCATCTTCCTGAAAAAATAAACCTTTCTTATGAAGAATCGGTTAATTTATTTATAAAAAATAATAATTATTCTAAAATTAAAAATAAAGAAATTTTTTTTGATATAAAAAAAGAATTGCCAAGTGAACCCTTGTTAAGTAATAATATTTTGACTTATTATGAGCAATTAGATTTTATTATTAGACAGAATGGTTACTTAAGAAGAGCAATCTTTAATGAAGATTTTATTTATAAAACTCCTTTTTTGCAACCAAGGTTAGTATCCTTTTTTTTAAATTTACCTTATGTTTACAGAAAGGGCCAAACCTTGTACAAGGATATATTAAAAAAGATGTATCCAAGATTATTTTCCATAAAAACAAAAACAAACTTTAACACCTCTCTTTTTGATAGTAGTCTTTGTTTCTATTATGGTAAAAATAAAATTAGGACAATAAATTTTTTAAATAATTTTTTTAAAAAAAATATTTTTATTCCTCCTATGTTGAACTATTCCAATTTTGATGAAGACTTGAGAAATGACAATAATTTATCAAATATTGTTTTTAGAAATATTAATGATTTAGAAAAAAGAAAAATTGTCAACTTTATTGATACTAATATTCTCTGGAAAAATCATCAACAAAGGAAAGAAAGCTTGTCTTCTTTGTTAATGCTGTTAGCATCCTTAGAAATAAATATTAAGGCCGGAAATATTAAACTTTAAAATAAAATAAATTATGTTGTTTGTTGATAAAAAATATCGTTTGCCAAGAATTTGGTCTAACAATGAGTTAAAAAAATTTGCTAACTTATTTGACGGAGATATTGTTAATGTTTCTGCCTGGAAGGATGAAGACAAAGAGGGAAAAAAATATAAGGATTATTTTATTAATGCCAAGTCTTACAGTATTACTAATTATAAAAAAGAGGCTCGTGGTTTTCAGGGAACAGAAGGAGAAATTTTTTTAAATTTAGAAGAGAGCCTACCAAATAATTTAATAAATAAATTTGATGTTGTTTTTAATCATACAGTATTAGAGCATGTTTATGATTTTAAAAAATCTTTCAAAAACCTATGTTCAATGTCAAGAGATATTGTTATTATTATAGTTCCTTTTTTACAAGAGATGCACTCTGATTATGGAGATTATTGGAGGTTTACTCCCTTGGCCATTAAAAGTATGTTTGAAGAAAACGATATGGAAGTGATTTATTCCTCTTTTAATGAGCATAAAAAATCTTCGATTTATTTATTTTTTATTGCATCTAAAAGATCTGAAAAATGGGGTGATATTAAAAATAAATTTTCTTATAAAAATAAAAATAAAGTTTTATTAGGAGGTGAGGAGCAATACGTTGGTTTTAGATCAATAAATAATAGTTTTTTATTTAGAATAAAAAGTGTATTAAAAAATAAATTTAATTCATTATTTAATAATAGAAATAAATGAAAATAGTATATATTTCGGATTCAATAATTCCATCAAAATCAGCTAATAGTGTTCATGTCATGAAAATGTGTTCATCTTTTACCAAAAACGGACATCAAGTTATTTTAATTTGTCGACAAGGAGATAAAAAAATAAACGATGAATATGAATATTATGGGGTTCCGAACAATTTTAAAATTAAAAAATTTTTCTGGCCAAATATCAAGGGAGGCGGGTTAATTTACGGATTTTTAATTAAGGTTTTTTTGAGTAAATTATCTTCTGACTATGTAGTTTATGGAAGATCTATTTATGGGTTACTTTATGCCGCTAAAAAAGGATTTTCTTCTGTTTTTGAAGTTCATACTCCGCCTAGAAATAATTTCCATTATAAAAAGGAAAAAGAACTCTTTGCCCTCCCTGGTTTTAAGGGATTAGTTACCATTTCTCAATCCTTAGCTAATAAATATTATAAAGATTTTCCCTTATTAAAAAATAAAAAAAATGTTGTAGCTCATGATGGGGCCGATATTTACCTTGATGGTCAGTTAAAAATAAAATTAAAGGGAAATAATAATATTAGTGTTGGTTATGTTGGGAGCCTGTACCCGGGAAAGGGCGTTGAAAATATAGTTGAAATAGCTAAGATATGTAAAGATATGGATTTTTATATCCTGGGGGGTGATAATGATATTGTAGAAAATTGGCAAAAGCATACAGAGAACATAAAAAATTTGTATTTTTACGGTCATATTCAACATAGTAATCTCTATTTATATATGAATTCATTCGATATAATGTTGGCGCCATATCAAGTGAAAGTTTATGTTGATTATAAAAAAAATACTAACACGGTGGATTGGATGTCTCCATTAAAAATATTTGAATATATGTCTTACGGAAAAGCAATTATTTGTTCTGATTTGCCAGTGATAAGAGAAATTCTTGTTAATAATATAAATTCCTTATTATGTGACCCTGTTAATATGGAAAGTTGGGCAGAGGCATTAAATAAGCTTAGAAATTCTAATATTAGAGAGAAAATTGGAGAGGCGGCTAAATCTCTCTTTTTAGAAAAATATACCTGGGAGAAGAGAGCTAATGATGTGGTTAAAATTTTTAATTAATCTTTCTGGTTGATAAAAATATTAATTCAAGGACGTAAGATAATATAATTGCTATAATTATACCCATCACACCTAAATGTTTTATAAAAATAAGTAATAGTATTATTTTTATAATGGGTTTTATAATATTGTATTGATATAATATTTTCTTTTTTTCCCTAGATTGAAAGAGGCTTATTAATATAATTATTGGACCCGTAAAAATTAAAGTAGTGGAAAGAACTTGAGAAAATAAGATAGCCTCTAGGTATTGAGGAAAAAATATTTTAAATAGCCACGGAGCAATAATAATAAATAATATAGATATTAAAGATAGTGCTAGAGACATTTTTATTAATTTTATTCTTAAGGCTTTGTTGGTGTTGTCAAAATTGTTAGAACTAAATTTAGGCAAAGCTAATGCATTAATATTTTTAATCAATCCTTTTATTTGTTCTGGTGGCGCTACGGCTATAGAATATATAGCTAATTCAGTTGCTCCTAAAAAATGAAATATTAATAATTTATCAAAGTATAAAGAAATTATATTTAAAGCGCTCATTAAACTCAAATGTTTTCCATAGGATATTGTGTTAGCATCCTTTTTTTTGTTCAAAATATTTTTATTAAAAGTTAATTTAAAGAATATTAATCTTAGCATTGTATTAGAAGCGAAATACGATGCAATTATTAGAAATATATTCTTACTAAAAAATATTACCGCTAGCATTATTAAAACTGAAATGATTGTTGTTAGTATATTATACTTGCTTAAACTTTTAAAATCTTTTTTGCCGTTAAGATAAGAGCTATAAATTGTTAAAGAGTCCATAAAAGGAACAAATATGGCTATAATCAGGAAGGATATTGTTAAGGTTGTATTATCATTTAAAAAATAATAAAATGCTAGCGCTAAACTGGCAATTGCGCCCAATAACCCCCATTTAATTTTTGTTTTTAAGGCGGGCATAACAGACCCCTCATAACCTCTCGATACTGCCTGCACTATTGATGTGTTTATTCCTGAAAGAGTTGGAATGGCTAATATTCCAGCAATCGATAGAATATATTTATAATTACCATAAACTTCTTTTGGTAATAAATTAGCAAAAGCGATAGCCAAGAGAAAGGCCGATAAGCTAGAAAATCCTTGACCTAAGGTTAACCAAAATCCACCTTTCGCTAAATAAATCATATCGGTCTTTGTCCATTTCTCCGATTTTTTAAGTAGCTTATAAGTTATTTTCTTGATTTTATTTATGAGGTTCATATCTTGTAATAATCTTTATACCATTCAATGAAATTTTTAACTCCTTCTTCTATTTTAGTTTTTGGATTAAAGCCTAACATTTTTTTAGCCTTAGAAATATTAGCAAAGGTTTTCTCAACGTCGCCTGGTTGAATCGGTTTAAAATTAATTTTAGCTTTTTGTTTTAAATTTTGTTCAATATTTGTAATCAAATATTTTAATTCTATTGTGTCAGAATCTCCTAAATTAAATATTTCATAAGGATATGATTTTTCCAGGGACTTAATAATCCCATCGACAATATCGCCAACGTAAGTAAAGTCTCTAAACATTTTTCCGTTATTATAAACATCGATACTTTTTCCTGCTAGTATATTTTTAGTAAAAATATAAATAGCCATATCTGGTCTTCCATATGGACCATAGACTGTGAAAAAACGAAGGCCTGTACAATTTATGCCAAAAAGATGATGATAATTATAGGCGATTAATTCATTGGCTTTTTTAGTAGCAGCATATAAAGAAATAGGTTGATTAACTTCTTCGCTTTCTTTAAAGCCATTTTTGTCCATTTTATTTTTCCCATAAACTGAAGAGCTAGAGGCATAAACAAAATCTTTAATTTTAAAATGCCTAGCACATTCCATTATGTTAATGAAGCCTTTCAAATTGCTCTCTTCATAGGATAGGGGATTCTCTAAGGAATATCTAACTCCAGCCTGAGCGGCTAAATGACAAATTTTGTCTATTTTATTTTCTGTAAATATTTTTTTTAATTCTTTCTCGTTTTTTAAGTTTAATTTATAGAACTTGTAATTTTTTGATTCAAGAAGAATTTTATTGCGATCTTTTTTGAGCTTTGGTTCATAATAATTATTTAAAGAATCAATACCAATAACTTTATTTCCGGTTTCTAATAATTTTTTAGTTACATGGAAACCGATAAACCCGGCTGACCCTGTTACTAGAATTGTTTTTTTTGTCATATTTTTATAACCCCTCTCGACCTAAGGCCGTTCGGATAGTTTTTAAGATAATACTAATATCTAAATAGACTGATCTGTTTTTAATATAAAACAAATCATATTGTAATTTTTTATAGGTATCCTCAGTTGAAGGAGAATGATATTCTCCTGATATTTGATCCCAGCCAGTAATACCAGGTTTAACTAAATTTCTAATACTATAATAGGGAATATTTCTCGACAAATCTTTAATTAGCTCTGGTCTTTCAGGACGAGGCCCTACAAAGCTCATATCTCCCTTTAGAACATTAATTAATTGCGGTATCTCATCAATCCTAGTTTGTCTCATGAATTTACCAAATTTAGTTACCCGAGGATCATCTTTGGTGGTAATTGAAAAATTATTATTTTCTACCTTCATAGTTCTAAATTTATAGAATTTAAAATTCTTCCCATTTCTACCAGTTCTAATTTGCTTAAAGATTATTGGACCACGACTATCAATCTTGATAGCTAGCATAATAAAAGGCCAAAAGGGAAGAGATAATAATAATATTAATACTGACAAAGCCAAATCATATAGCCTTTTAACTCTTTCAAAATTTCTTTTAGTAGCTAAATTTAAATTTTCTAAGAACCAACCTTTATTTAAAATTTCAATTGGAATTTGACCAGAGATTTCTTCATAAAATTTAGTTAAATTACAATAATTAATACCAGTAGGTAGAAGATTAAAAAGAGTTTTCTGTAATTCTTTCATTTCGCTAATATCTTTTTCTAAAATTAAAACATTAATTTTATGTAATTTAATAGCTCGGGCTAATTGATTAACATCTTCAATTAAATCAATTTCATAATGATCGACGACATCAACTAAAACATTATTTTTTTCACTTAGGATAAACTTAATTTTATAACCTAATTGTTGATTCTTTTTAATAGTTTGAATAGTTTTTCTAATAATTTCATTATATCCAATAATGGCAACATTAATGGTCGGTAAATATTTTTTATTTAAAATTGAAAAACCTAGGCGCCATAGCAGGAAGAGGATATAGAAAACACCTGAGAATATGATTAGGTTAGTTTTAGGATTTAACTCTCTATTGGGAGTTAAATAGAAAAAAATAATAGTCACTAAAAAGGCTACTAAAACACTCTTAGTAACTTGTTCAATAATACGACTTTGGTTGATAAATTTTCTAAAATCATATAAACTATTAATATAAAAAATTAATAACCAAACTACAAAAATTGGTACAAATAAGACCAAATGTTTTTGCCATAATTCAGCACTAGGCGGTGAAAAATATCTTAAAGTTAGAGCAATATTTAAAGATATAACTAATAAAACAGCGTCTATTAATAATAAGAAAAATTGCCTTATTCTAGTTCCATTCATAATATTTATTAATAAATTATTTCTTTATATATTATAACAATTAATCATTTAAAATCAAATAAAAATAAATTAATTTAAA
>CAZMNE010000015.1:0-3034 GCA_964567645.1 uncultured Gammaproteobacteria bacterium | reverse complement strand
TAAAACTATGTCAGACAAATCTTATTTAAATATTTTAAAAGGAGGAGTATTATTATCCTTCGTTATCTTATTCTTTGTTTTTGGGGACTTATTATTTCCCTTTATATCCTCCAAACAATTATCTTTCAATATTTTGATAGAGGTTTTATTATTAGTTGGGGTTATTTTTCTTATTAAATACCCTAAGTATTTACCAACCAAATCTCAACTTTCTTGGGGAATTATTGCCTATTTTTTGGCTATCTTATTATCCCTTTTTGTTAGTTATGATTTTAATTTAAGTTTTTGGGGTGATGTTGAAAGAATGTTGGGATATTTTCATCTTCTTCATTTTTTAGCGCTTTATTTTATTATCATCACCGCCTTTCGCTCCAAAAAAGATTTTTCTCTATTACTTAATACTTTAATCGGTAGTGCGGTTTTAATAGCCTTATATGCCATCTTTAAACAGGACGCTAACGCTACTATTGGAAATAGGGCTTATGTGGCTGCTATGATGATATTTGCTGTTTTTTTACAAGCTTTGTTTTTGATAAAAAATAAGGATTGGTGGATCAAAGGAATTTATGCTATTGGCATAATTATATCTTTTATTGGTTTTATAAAAGCAGATATTTCTGGAGCTCAGGCTGGCTTAGTTTTAGGAATTTTGTCAGCTCTATTTATTGGTACTATTATTTCTAAAAATAGGACTATAAAAATAATTAGTTTCTCTTCTTTGGGAGCCTTAATTGTTTTAGTAACCTTATTATTCGTCTTTAGGTCTCAGCCAGTTTTTGATAATAGTTATTTAGGAAAATCTTTAAGAGATTTTTCTACTGACAATATTACTTTAAATACTCGTTTAATATCTTATCAATCGGCTGGGAAATATTTAGTTGATCATCCTGTTAGTATGATTTTTGGAGTTGGTCATGGTTGTTATGCTTTAATTTTTGATAAATATTTTAATCCTAAATTTTATGATTATGATCGGTCAGCTACTTATTTTGATCGAGCTCATAATAATATAATTGATATTATTACTACTACCGGAGTTATCGGATTATTGGCTTATCTATCAATTTTTGTATTTTTATTTATTTATTTACTTCGAGCTTATCGTAATAATTTTAAAGAAGATAATTTAACCGATCAAAAAATTAATGGAGTTGAATTTTCTATTCTGATTGGATTATTGGTGGCTTATTTTGTCCAAAACTTAGCCGTTTTTGATTCTTTTGCTACTTATCTTTATTTTATAGTCATCTTAGCTTTTGTAAATTATGTGGGCAATGAAAAGGGGATCGAGCAGCAGAAAAAAGATATTAAAATCCCTAATATAATCACTTATGTATTATTGCCGATTTTTGTAATTTTAATTATTTTTTCATTAAATAAAAATATCAATACTTTTTCTATGTTAAAGAAAACAATAGAGGCCTATAGTTATTCTTACACTAAAGGAATTATTGCTGGTTCAGAAAAATTTACTGAAGCCTTGTCTTCCAATACTGGACTAGAGAGAGACGCTAGGGAGTCATATATTAATTTAGTTTTAGAAAATTCTAATTTAATATTAAAATCAGCTAACGATCCTGAGGTTGAATCAGTAATATTATTGGCTATTGAGGTATCTGAAAAAAATGAAAAATATAATATTTATGATAGTTTAATTTTAACTAGATTATCAAAAGTCTATGATTTGGCTGGACGATTTTATTTAACCAAGGGCGATCAAGAAAAAGCCTCTCATTATAGCAGTTTAGCTTTAGACACGTTAAGTCGGGCGATTGATAGTAGTCCTGGAAGAGTTCCTCTTTATTTAACCAGGGCCAATATTTTCTTAAATTTAGGAGAGGCTAATAAGGCTTTAACTGATATTGAAACTGCTAAAAGTTTAAATCCTAAGATGCCAGAGCCATATTGCCAATTAGCTCATTTTTCTTTCATTTTTGAAAAGGAAGAGGATTTTCTTTCTAATTTTAAAATCTGCACTAAAGAGGGTGGTCTTTCTCTGATGAATTGGGGGGAATTTATTTTAGCTGTAGAAAATCATTATGCTCAGAACAACAATACTTCTTCTTTAATTTCTGTTTATGAATCTGTTTTAATAGCCAAACCTCAAGACGCTGATACTTTATCAAAATTAGCTTTAATTTATTTTGAAATCAAGGATTTTGTTAAAGCTAAGGAAACTGCTCTAAAGCTTTTGGAAGTGGATAGTCTTTATCAAAAGGATGTTGATTTATTTTTAGATCAGATTGAAAATTATCCAACCGAATAGTGTTGTTATATTTAATTAAAATGGTATAATAAAATTATTAAATATTAAAAGATAATAATATAAAATATATGAAAAAAAATTTTTCTACTAGATCTTTGACTCTCTCAATTATAGCCATATTTCTCTTAGCGATTATAGTAATAATGACTACTACTTATTCTAGGGCTAATTTTAGTCTTTCAACCAAATTATCTGGTCGTATTCTCCTTCAAGTAGAAGATTATGGTCAGGCTTGGTATGTTAATCCTGAGAATGAAAAGAAATATTATTTAGGAACACCTGAGGAATCATTTCTTTTATCTCGACAATTAGGTTTTTATATGGATAAAAATATTTTAAATAATTATTTAAATAATTCTTTCCCAGATAATTATTCTGGTCGAGTAATTATTAATGCTCAAGAAACTTATGAAGCCTATTATATAAATCCTTTAGATTTAAAAGCTCTACCATTAAATAGCCCTCAAGACGCTTTTAATATCATGAGAGATTTGTCTCTAGGTATTACTAACGAAGGTTTAAAATTAATTAAAACTTATAATTATTTAGATAATGATCTTTTTTCTAATGAAATAATAGACAGTACTTTTGATATAGAGGTGTTAGCTTTTGAGCCAAATAAAATGAAAGATTTTACTAGAATTGTAGAGTTGTCAGCTAAAATATCTAATCCCCAGAATCGCCGTATTTTAGAAAGGGGGCTTGTCTGGGATTATGTAACTATTCCTGACGTTAATATTAATCCAACTTTAAAAAATAATTATCAGA
>CAZMNE010000014.1:0-19431 GCA_964567645.1 uncultured Gammaproteobacteria bacterium | reverse complement strand
TGGCGGACAGTGTATTGCTCCGAAAACCCGCACTACGCTTATACTTGACCGTTATATGTAATCATTTTTTTAACAATTTGATTATTTGCAGAGAGATTTTTAAAAATAAGGATGAAAATTTAATTTTTTTCTTTATAATAAGGGGGAAAGCGGAATTTCTCCGCTTCGCTCTGAAATGAGTAAATTTATAAACTTTTAATTTTTAACAAAATATTATGAAAAAACATTTAACAATCGCAGGAATAGGAATCGTAGTTTTAATTTTGGCATTTTTTATTTGGCAACATTTCACCCAGACTCCTAGTCAACCTCATGTTATTCAAGACACAAAAAGTAATATTGCTGGAAATTATTTGGGAAGCGATTATAAAGGAAATTATGTTTGGGGCGGAGCTATGAATTTGGCATGGAATGAATTAAATGAAAATATATTAAAGGAAAAATTACAACTAAATACTGATGACAAAATTGCCTTAGAAATGGCATTAAAATTAAATAATGCCCCATTTTCTAAAAGTGATTTAGATGAAGAGAGTTATTATATAAAAAGTGGCTATGGACAAAGTACTGTTGACGAAATCAATCGTGAATCAAAAAAGAAATTTCCCTCAAAAAGTTTTGGTGATTTAGAAATGAATTTAGCTCCAAGAAATATTATTTCTTATGCTTATTTTTTAAAGGAAGTGGAATATGAAACGAAATTTGAGAAAGATACCGCTTTATTTAACGGACAAAAGGTAAAAGGTTTTATCGCGGATAATAAAGCCCAAAGAGAAAATGTAAAAATTATAAAATACGAAAATGATGATAAATTCATTATCAAGTTACAACTTAAAGATAAAAGTGACGAATTGATTTTGGCAAAAGGATATGACATGAAAAATCCTCAAGATATTGTAAATGAAATAAATACAAATAATAAACAGTATCTTTCAACTATTGGTGAATCAGATCGTTTTAAAGCTCCAAAATTACACTTAGATCATCATCGTGATTATGTTGAACTAATTAATAAATATTTAGCCAACAAAGGATTTGAAACATATTTTATCGCTCAAATGTTTGAAAATATTAAATTTGATATGGATGAAAAAGGTGCAAGAGTGGAAAATGAAGCTGTAATTGTAATAGAGGAATCTGCTATGATGGAACCAGAAAAGCCAAAAAACTTTATTTTAAATAAACCATATTGGGTTGTCATGAAAAGAGCTGATTCTCAAAATCCATACTTTATTTTAGGAGTGAATAATGTGGAGTTAATGGAAGTAGAATAAGGTGTTTTTCTTTTTCCAATTCACCCCTAACCCCTCTTGGAAAAAGAAAAATGAAAAAAATTAAATTTCCTTTAAAAGATGAAAAAATCTCTCTGCAAAAGAATAATAAGGATAAAAAAATGACTTCTCCGCTTCGCTACGACCACGCTGCGCTCTCGCTTCACTGCGTTACGCTCGGGACACATAACCCTAACGTTATATAAAATTAAATTTTTATTTTTTAAAATAATAATATGAATAAGACAAAAAAATTTTTATTGCTCATTGTTGCTAGTTTATTAGTTTTTAATGGATTATTAAATATTTTTGATGATGGGCGGGTCTTGACTTATGATATCGCCTCTATTTTATCTGGAATTGGTTTTATTGTTGTTGGTGTTTCTAAAAAAGTATAAAACTAAAAATTATATACCTTCTTCATTAATATTTTATTACCAATCCTTTAAGGGTTTATTTTTTTTATAAAAGGGGCTATAATAGAACCACTATAATTAATTAGCTAATTAATTATCTTTTTGTTAATTAATTCAGCTTTAAACATATGTCTTTAAATTACAGTAAAAAGACCATAGAACACTTTCGTAATCCCAGAAATATTGGAGAGATTAAAAATCCTGATGCTAGGGCTCAGGTGGGAAATATGGTCTGTGGTGATCAATTATCTTTTACTATTAAGGTGAAAGATGAAATAATCAAAGATATTAAATTTTTATCATTTGGTTGTGCTTCTAATATTGCTACTGCTTCGGTTATGACCGAAATGGTTAAAGGAATGACCCTAGAACAAGCTAAAAAGTTTGATTGGAATAAAATTGTAGCAAAATTAAATGGATTACCAAAACAAAAGATCCATTGTTCAGTTTTATCGGTTGAAGGCTTGCAAAAAGTTATTTTAGAATATGAAAAAAAACATCAAAAAAATACTAAAATTATCAATAAAAAGACTGTTGCTAAAAAAGCAACAACTAAAAAATAGTTTTAATTATTTATAAAATCTATGACTTTGCTCTATATATTATTGGCTTCCTTGATTACTTCGTTAATATCCTTAGTGGGGGTTTTTTTTCTTAGTTTTTCTATAGATAGGCTAAAAAAAATTATTATGTTTTTAGTAAGCTTGTCGACTGGAGCTTTATTGGGAGGAGCTTTTTTTCATTTATTGCCAGAAGCTGTAGAGATGTCTGATCATCACAGTCAGGCTGTTTGGTTATATATATTATTAGGTATAATCTTATTTTTTATTTTAGAAAAAATAATTCACTGGCGTCATTGTCATGTTCCAACTTGCGATGAACATCCTCACCCCTTGGGAATTATGAATTTAATTGGTGATGGTTTCCATAATTTAATTGATGGGGCGGTAATCGCCGGGTCTTTTTTGGTTGATATTAGATTAGGAATACTTACTACTATTGCTGTCATTAGTCACGAAGTTCCACAAGAAATTGGAGATTTCGGTGTTTTAATTCATGCTGGCTACAAGACTAAAAAAGCCTTATGGCTTAATTTTATCTCGGGATCTTTCTCCATTTTAGGAGCTTTAATTGTTTTCTTTTTAGGGCAAAGAATGGAGGGTTTAATGAATATAATTATTCCAATAACAGCCGGAGGTTTTATTTATATTGCTTCTTCTGATTTAATTCCAGAATTAAAAAAAGAAGTTAGTATTAATAAGTCTTTAAAACAATTATTAGGAATTTTTATAGGGTTAGCTTTAATGTTTTCTTTAAATTTTCTTTTTCATTCTCACTAAGTTTATTAATATAGGTTTAAATGTTTGGTAGAATAAAATCACATTTCTTAAATTTTGATTGGATAATATTTTCAGCAATTTTATTATTATCTCTTTTTGGTTTGATTGAGATATATAGTATCGCCTTGGGACAGGAGACTCTAAGCTTATTAAATTTCAAAAAACAGATTATTGCTATTATTGTCGGTCTTTTTTTGTTTTTTTCAGTATCTTTTTTAGATTATAATTTTTTAAAGAGCTTCAATAGATTTATTTATGGATTTGGTGTTCTTGTTTTAATTTTAGTTTTAATATTTGGAAAAACAGTTAGGGGGACTACTGGTTGGTTTGAAATCTTTGGCTTTAGCTTACAGCCAGTTGAATTTGTTAAAATTATATTGATTATATTCTTGGCTAGATTCTTTTCTAATTCAGCTATTAGGATGAGGCCCTGGAAATCATTGTTTTTATCATTTCTGGGAACCTTTGGTTTGGTTTTATTAGTTTTACTTCAGCCTGATTTTGGACCGTCTATAATTATGATGGCAATTTGGTTTATAACTTTAATTTTAGTTGGCTTTGAGCGTCGTTATTTTTTAATAATAATTGTACCTATAATAATAGGAGCTTTTTTAGCCTGGAATTTTTATTTTCAGGATTATCAAAAGAATAGGATATTGACCTTGTTAAATCCTAGTGAAAATTCTTTATCAGAGGGGTATAATGTTTCTCAAGCCTTAATTGCCATTGGTTCAGGGGGAATTACTGGGCGAGGGGTCGGATTTGGATCCCAATCTCAATTAAAGTTTTTACCAGAAGCCCAAAATGATTTTATATTT
Source organism: uncultured Gammaproteobacteria bacterium (assembly GCA_964567645.1). Classification (GTDB taxonomy): domain Bacteria; phylum Patescibacteriota; class Patescibacteriia; order Patescibacteriales; family UBA12465. The sequence continues at coordinate 15,586 of CAZMNE010000014.1, read as the reverse complement.
TCTGTTATTGCCGAAGAATTAGGTTTTTTAGGAACGGGTTTGGTTTTATTAATTTACTTTATTTTATTTTGGAGATTGCTCGTTGTTATTCGTAAACAGAAGGATGATTTCGCTATATTTTTTATATTGGGAGCCATGGTCTTGATTTTTATTCAAATGTTTATTAATATTGGTATGAACCTTGGAGTGGTGCCAGTTGTTGGCATCTCTTTGCCGTTTATTAGTTATGGTGGTAGCGCCACTCTAGCTAATTTTATTTTAATAGGAATTATTGAAAATATTATAATTAAGTCTAAATCTTAGAAATCTATATAATTATAGTTTATAAGTTTTACAAAAAATATGAATATTAAATTACAAGCTCAAGTTAGGGTTAAACAGGAAAAATTGTCTTCTGATTTTTTACCAGGAATAGTTTATGCTCCTGGGTTTGAAAATATTATGATAAAGCTTAAGGCCAATGATTTTGCTAAAGCTTATAGTCAGGCTGGAGAATCAAATTTAATTGATTTAAATATTGATGGGCAAGAATTTCCAGTTTTAATTAAGGACACTCAAAGAGATGTAGTTAAAGATTTTTTTACTCATGTTGATTTTTATAAAGTTGATATGAATAAAGAGGTTAGTGCTGATATTTCATTAGAGTTTGTAGGTGAGTCTAAGGCAGTTAAAGAACTAGGGGCCTTATTAATTAAAAATATTGATTTTGTTTCTGTAGAATGCTTGCCAAAAGATTTAGTCGATCATATTGATGTAGATATTTCTTCATTAATCGAATTTGGTGATAATATTCAAGTTAAAGATTTATCTTTACCTCAAGGAATTAAAGTTTTAAATAACTTAGACGACGCTGTTGTTTCTGTGGTTGAGCCAAGGGAGGAAAAAGAAGTTATAGTTGAGACACCATCTCTTGAGGTGGCTGAAGCCTCGGATAAAGAAGCCTCAGACAAAGAAACTTCAGAAAAAGAAACCCCTAACAAAGAGTCAAAATAATCGTTTTTACTTTTTTAAAAAATATGCTAAAATTATCGGTATGAATAGAAAATCCGTTATAGTTTTAGCATTTTTTTTATTTTCTTTAATTTTTTTAAAAAGTGCTCAAGCTGAGACAACCCCTAATGATCCTCATTATAGAGACCAATGGTATTTGAATAGAATTGGCTTTAATTATGTTTGGAATAATAATTTTATTGGTGATGATGTGGTTGTGGCCGTAATTGATTCTGGGGTAGATATTAATCATCCCGATTTAAGTGGCAAGATTTGGTTTAATAAATTCGAAGTTAAAGATAATAAGGTTGACGATGATCATAATGGTTTTATTGATGATATCAACGGCTGGGATTTCGTTAGTAATTCTCCCGATCCTTCTCCTAAAATATCGGCCAATAGCAATGAAGATGGCTTAAATCATGGAACTATGATTTCTGGTATAATCGGTGCTAATATTAATAATGGAATAGGTATTAGTGGAATTTCTCAAAAAGTTAAAATAATGCCCTTGAAGGCCCTAAATGAAAACGGGGAAGGAAAAATTAATGATGTTATCAGAGCTATTGATTATGCTGTTAATAATGGAGCTGATATTATAAACTTAAGTTTTTCAGGCCCTGGGTACAATGAAGGATTTAAAGAGGCCATTGAAAGAGCTTATCGAGCTGGAGTTATAGTAGTAGCTGCTGCTGGTAATAACTCAGCTGACTTAGATAAAGATCCTTTATACCCAGCTTGCTTTAAGGGTTTAAATAATGAAAACATTATAATATCGGTTAGCGCAACTGACACTCTAGATCAAAAAATTAGTTTTGCCTCTTATGGAAGAAATTGTGTTGATATTTCTGCGCCAGGGATTAGTTTTTTTTCTACTTATTTTTTTGATAAAGAAAATAATAAAAATAAAAGTTATAGCGGTTATTGGTCGGGGACTTCTATGTCGGCAGCGGTAATTAGTGGGTCTTTGGCTTTAATAAAAAATACCAATCCTAAGCTAAATAATAAGGAGCTTTTAAATGTGTTATTTAAGAGCTCTGATAATCTTAATTCTTTAAATCCTGAATATCAGGACCAGTTAGGTTTAGGAAGGGTTAATTTGCATAATTCTGTTAATTGGGCTTTGGAAAAATGGGAAAATCTAGAAGGGCGTTTTTTGTTTTTTCCTCAGTCACAGATAGCTGATTTTAAAACTGAAGAAAATAGCTTTAATTATGTTAGAGTTTCTAAAAATAAAGGAGAAGAGGAGAATCGTTTTTTAGCTTTTGATAATAATTTTAATGGTAGTATAAATTTGGCTGTGGCTGATTTAAATAGTGATAATAATCAAGAAATAATAATTGGGGCCGGAACTGGTGGAGGTCCTCAGGTTAGGATTTTTGATAATAGTGGTAACTTGAAGGGCCAATTTTTTGCCTATGATCCTAAATTTAGAGGTGGCGTTAATGTGGCTGTTGGTGATATTGATGGCGATGGCAGAAATGAAATAATTACTGGAGCTGGGATAGGCGGAGGTCCTCATGTTAGAATTTTTAATGAGCAGGGAGAACTAAAAGGGCAATTTTTTGCCTATGATCCTAAATTTAGAGGTGGCGTTAATGTGGCTGTTGGTGATATTGATGGCGATGGCAGAAATGAAATAATTACTGGAGCTGGAACTGGCGGGGGTCCCCATGTTAGAATTTTTAATGAAGGGGGCCAATTACAGGGTCAATTTTTTGCTTATGAAAATAATTTTTATGGAGGAATTAAGGTTAGGGTTGGAAATATCTATGGCGATAAAACTAAGGATAAAAATGAAATTATTGTTTCTCCTGGAGCAGGGAGGTCTCCAGAAATAAAAATATTTAATAGTTATGGGCAAGAAATTAAAAAATTCTTAGCTTATTCAGAAAATTTTAAATCAGGAGTTAATTTGTCTTTAGGAGATTTAGACGCTGATGGTTTAAGTGAGATTATAACAGGAGCTGGTCCGGGCGGAACTCCTCATGTTAGAGTTTTTGATAAAAATGGGTCTTTAATTGAGTCTTTTTATGGGCTCGAAGATAATTTTACTGGTGGGGTGGTAGTTGATTTTATTGAAGTAAGTAAATAATTGAAATTTATATAAAATTCTAGTATAATAAGGATAGTTTTATTAAATTAATATTAAGTTTATTTTTATGCCGGTTATTTTTGATAAAAAAAATATTTTAGTTATTGGTGGAGCTGGCTTTATTGGTTCTAATTTATGCGAAGAGCTTCTTAGGGAAAGCAAAGTTATTTGTATTGATAATTTCTCTAGTAGTAATTCTAAAAATATCGAACATTTATTGCCAAACCCTAATTTTGTTTTTATAAACTATGATTTAAGTGAACCGTTGGATTTAGAAAGTTTATCAGAATTAACTAAATTTAAAATTCCATTTCAAGGTATCCAGGAAGTATATAATTTAGCTTGCCCAATGTCGGTTAAAAATTTTTCTGATAATCGAGAAAAGACACTTTTGGCTAATTCTTATGTAGTAAAAAATGCCTTAGATATAGCTGTTAAATATAAGGCTAGGTTTTTACAATTTTCTTCTTCGGTTGTTTATGGCCTTAAAGAAAATCATTCTTCTGCTGAAAAAGTTAAAGAGAGTTATTTTGGTCAGGTTGATATTTTGAGTGAAAGAAGTTGTTACGACGAAGGTAAGCGCTTTGCTGAGTCTTTTGTAAATACTTATCGTCAAATATATAATTTAGATGCTAAAATTATTAGAGTTTTTAGAACTTATGGTCCAAGAATGGCCTTAAAAGATGATCAGATGTTGCCTGATTTTGTAAATAATGCTTTAAATAACGAGGATATTGTTATTTTTGGCGACGAAAATTTTTCTTCATCTCTTTGCTATGTTGATGATGTAATTGATGCTGCTATTAAAGTGATTCGTTCTGAGCTTTCTGGCCCTTTTAATGTCGGGTCTGAAGAAGAAGTTAGGTTATTTGATGTAGCTAAAATGATAGTAGAATTAACTGGCTCTAGCTCTAAAATATTATTTGAACCTGGAAAACTTTTTATGACTCAATTGAATATTCCTGATACTTATTATATTAGAAATGAACTTGGCTGGATGCCAGTTGTTACCTTGGAGAATGGTCTTAAAAAAGCTATCCAAGACTTAAAGGCTAATCGCCAAATGAGAGATTTTATATAAATTGACTTTAATAAATAAATATAGTAATATTTATTTATTGGTTAAAGCGATTGCTATGACTACCAATCATAGTTATCCTTGGGGATAATTTCTTTAGAAACTAAGCTTTATCAATAAAAATAAAGGGGCTCTCAATTTTTTGGGGGAAACTAGATGGAACCGCGGGAAAACCCGTTCTAGTAATTTAATTAATTTTAAATTATTAGAACGGGTTTTTTAAATATATAATAAAAAATTAATAAATAATTTTATGGAACAAAAAAATTTAGAAATGATGCGTCATTCATTGGCTCATATTTTGGCCTTAGCAATTCTTAGAACTTATCCAGATGTTAAATTTGCCATTGGTCCGGATATTGATAATGGTTTTTATTATGACATAGACTTGGGAGATATAAAAATTAGTGATGCTGATTTAGTTGAAATTGAGAAAAAAATGAAACACATTATTAAACAAAATTTAAAATTTGAAAGATTAGAAAAAAATATTGATGAGGCTATTGCTGAATTTAAAAAAACTAATGATATTTATAAGGTGGATATTTTAGAGGGATTAAAAGCTGAAGGCGAAACCAAGGTTAGTTTTTATCAATTAGGAGAATTTTCCGATTTATGTCGCGGTCCTCATATTGAATCATCTGGAAAAATTAAAGTTGGTTCCTTTAAATTAAACAAAATTGCTGGAGCTTATTGGCGAGGAGATGAAAAAAATAAAATGCTAACTCGTGTTTATGGTTTAGCTTTTGCTACTCCGGAAGAGCTAAATGATTATTTAGCTCTATTAAAAGAAGCTGAAAAAAGAGATCATCGTCGCTTGGGCAAGGAATTAGACCTCTTTTCTATTAGTGAAAAGGTGGGTCCAGGATTAATATTGTGGCATCCAAAATTAGCCAAGGTTAGGGAAGCGGTAGAGTCTTTTTGGAGAAAATTTCACCGCCAAAGAGGTTATGACACCGTTTACACTCCTCATATTGGAAGAGGCTTATTATGGGAGACTAGTGGTCATTTAGGGTTTTTTAAAGATTCTATGTATGCTCCGATGAATGTTGATGGGGAGGAGTATTATGCCAAACCGATGAATTGTCCTTTTCATGTAGAAATATATAATTCTAAGCCTCGTTCTTGGCGTGACCTTCCTTTTCGCTGGAATGAATTAGGGGCAGTATATCGTTATGAAAAAAGCGGAGAATTAAATGGAATGCTTAGAGTTCGCGGCTTTACTCAGGATGATGCTCATATTATTTGTCGTAAAGATCAATTTGCTGATGAGTATAAAGAAGTCTTGCAGTTTAGTTTTGATATGTTTAAAGTTTTTGGTTTTACTGATTTAAAAGGTTATATTGCCATCAGGGATCCTAAAAATATCCAAAATTATATGGGTGATCCCGAAGTTTGGGATTTAGCCGAAAAAACAATTAAAGAAGTAGTTGGTGATTTTAATATGCCTTATGAGATTGAAGAGGGCGGAGCTAAATTTTATGGACCATCCCTAGATATTAAAGCTAAAGACTCTATTGGTCGAGAATGGCAATTAACTACCATTCAATTGGATTTTCAAAACCCTAAGAAATTTAATATGACTTATCAGGGCCCAGAAAAAGAAGAGCAACCAATCATGATTCATCGAGCTTTATTGGGGTCACTAGAAAGATTTTTTGGTGTTCTAATTGAGCATTATGGTGGAGCTTTCCCAGTCTGGATATCTCCAGTACAAGTAAAAATTGTTTCAGTGGGAGAAAAGCATACTGAGTATTGTGAAAAATTAAGAAAGGAATTTTTAGAATTAGACTTAAGGTCAGAAGTTGATACCGACAATGAAACTGTGGCCAATAAGATTAGGAAAGCGGTTGGAGAAAAAGTTCCTTATATTATAGTTATTGGCGACAAAGAGATGGCAGGAGAGGATTTAGCGATCAGAAGAAGAGGTGAACAAAAAATTGATACAATCAAAAAGTCTGATTTTATTAAAATAATCTTACAAGAAATTGAAGATAAAAAATAATAATAAAGCCAGGTAAAAAGAAAAAGAGCTTTTTAGCTCTTTTTTTATAAATCCCAGTCTCTTTTTCTGGGGATGTCTAAATCCATTTTGGAAATGAATTTTAAGTTTCCTATTTTTGTAAAACCATTCTCCATGCTGCTTATTAGCTTTATTTCTAGCATTAAGCTTGGATTTTGATGTTTATATATATCAAAATTTCTTTTTGTTGGGTAAAACGGTAAATCAATTACTCCCTTTTTTCCTTCATTAGTTTCTACTATTGCTTTCATTTTATTATATTTATGGTTATTATTTGTATAATCTATAATAAAATTACATAAATAATAACCATAATTAAATATAAAATTTAAAGAACTATTTAATAATATAATATTATATCATTTTTAATAGTTTTTGTCAATGTAAAAAAAGAGGGCTAACAAGGTTAATTTTTTTATAAAAAAATATTTACATTTTGTTATTATTGTCATATAATAAAAGCACTTTAAAATTAATTTTAAAATTATGGGAATGTTTGATAGTTTTTTTAAAAAGTCTTTGACACCAGCTCCTGAAAACAATAACCAAGAAAAAGGGAAAGATGATCATAAAAAAGAAGAATATAATCCCGCAATAGGCGATGCTAATAGATATGAAAATGCTTTAAGAATTAACACAAAATTAGCTGAAAAAATAAATGAAGAAGCTTTTAATTTGGCTAAATCAGCTTTAATAGTTCTTGCTAAAATTGAAAAAAATCCAATGGAAGAAAATCTTCATAGCGAAATTTCTGGAAAAAGATGGAATATTCATTATTTGCAAGATGTTAAAAAAGAATTATTAGATTTGTATGGAGTCAGCGAAACTACTGTTAATTTTTTAAGGGATATTCCTAAAGAGGTAGTTCATTTTTTTAATTCTTTTAATGAATTAGAAGAAAGAAAAATTTCAAAAAACAACGAATCAAAATAGATTTTACAAAAATAAAAAAACACTTATTAAATTAAGTGTTTTTTTTATTTTTATTTAGTCATTATTTTGTTTATTTGGTTGGCTAATTTAATAGCAGTTTTTAAATCATTTTGATGTAGGTTTCTTCCAATGGCGCAGCCTCTAGCCCCAGCAATATTATTTTGGTTTTTTATCATCTTCAATATTTTTTCTCCTTTAATTTTTTTTCCTCCTGAACAAATTATTCCAGTGTTTCCTCCAGCGATAATAACTTCTTTAAATTTTTTAGCATCACTTTCTTTGTCAGCAAAGGGGTAATTTAACTTAATAAAATCTGCTCCCAAGCATAGTCCTACTCCAGCGGCTCCTGATAAAATTTCTAAGGACTTTTCTTCTTTTATGTTTTTTCCTCGAGGGTAAATCCATAAAACAGTTATTAGTCCATTTTGTTGAGCTTTTTTTATTATTTGAGCAGCTTCTGTCATCATTTCATTTTCATATTCGCTTCCTAAATATAGGGTATATCCAACTCCTAATATTTTTAATTTAGACTGTTTTTTAAAATCAATTACATCTTCTACTGTCCAGAGGGCTAAACTTAAGGGATCTTGGGTTTTTACCAAATTAGTTTTACCGTTTAATTTCACTAAGTAAGGAATTTTTTTATATTTTTCTCCATATCGAGAAATTAAACCTAGATGAGCAGCGAAAACTCCGATTTTTGATTTTTCGGCTATTTTTAAAAGATGTTCGGGATCGCTGTTTCCTAAATTTAATTTAGTGGAGAAATCTTCATTAAGATGTTCAATTTTTTGATCACCAGCAAATAAAAATAATTTTCCAGTTTTGTGAGTAGCTTCTAAAAAATTTTTTTCGTATGTTTTTTTATATTTTTCTGGAACTGACAGGGGAGTGTTAATTTTCATATTTTTAAAATTATTAAATTATGTTATAATATTAAAGCTTTTAAATTATAACATTTTTAAGAAATATGGACAATAAAAAACAAGATCTAGATTTTAATGTTAATAAGTCTTTTTCTCGGGATATTAATAATGATTCTAAAGATAACATAAATTTTGGAAGTAAAAAAAAATCTAAAGACAAGGCTTTAAGAAGTTTTAATTTTGGTTTATGGTTTTTAGAGAATAGAAAAAAGTTTTTTATAGGAGTTATTGTGTTTTTGGTGGCATTGTCAGCTGTTCTGTATTCTGTTTTTTTCTATAATCTTTATGATTATATTAGATATACCCCAGAAGAGAGGCAAGCCTTACAAGAATTGTCAGAAGTTAATGTTAATTTAAATCCTGGTCGCCTAGCTATTGACCTAGAAGATGGTAAGCCCCAATTTTTTTTCCATAATAATAAATATGATTTTGTTGTTAAAGTAACAAATCCTAATAATAATTTTTTTTCTTATATTAATTATTGTTTTTCTGATGGTGATAAAGAATTATTTTGTTCTAATGCCACCTTATTTCCCGGTGAAGATAAATATTTAGTTGATTTGGCTATTGATTTAGAAAATCGTCCCAATGATTTAAAATTTAATATAACCAAGAAAAACTGGGAAAGAGTTAGCGTTAGAACTTATCCTGATTGGGAAAAATATTATTCCGAAAGGATGAATTTTTCTATTTCTGATATAAAATTTGAAATAATTAAGCCAGCTGATTTAAATTTAAAAAGTACTAATAATTTATCTTTTAAAATTTTTAATAATTCTCCTTATAATTTTTGGGAGGTTCCTTTGGATATAGTCATGTTTTATCGAGGCAATATTGTGGGTGTTAATAAATATAGTATTTCTGAATTTATGTCTCTAGAGTCTAAAAGCGTTGATTTGTCTTGGTCTAATTCTTTAAGTCAGGTTGATGATACCAAAATAATTCCAAATTTGAATATTTTACAAGAAGAAAATTATATTCGATATAAATAATTTAATCTATAATCTTATGTTAAATTTTTTTCAATTGCCTTACGAAAAGAATGTTTTTGAAGGATATCTTTCTTCTGAAACTTTAGATTTTCATTACGGCAAACATCATCGAGCTTATTTTGATAACTTAGTAAAATTAATAGATAAAACAGATTTGGAAAAAATGACTTTAGAAGAAATTATTAGAGAGTCCTTTAACCAACCTAACCTCAAATTAGTTTTTAATAATGCTGCCCAGGTTTTTAATCATAATTTTTATTGGAATAGTTTAACTCCAAACAAAAAAGACCCCTCTGATTTTTTAATATCAAGAATTGAAAAAGATTTTGATTCTATGGATCTTTTTAAGGAGAAATTAAAAAACAAAGCTTTGGCTCAATTTGGTAGTGGCTGGGCTTGGGTGGTTTTAGAAGGGGAGAAGATAAGAGTAATTTCTACATCGAATGCTAATAACCCTCTAACTCAAAATCAAATTCCTTTGATTTGCTTAGATGTTTGGGAGCATGCTTATTATATAGATTATCGCAATAAGAGGGGAGATTATTTAGATAATTTAATTGAAAACTTAATTAATTGGGATTTCTTCGAAAATAATTTAAAAAGTATTTAATAATTGTTTTTTAAATTCTGTGGATTAACTGTTTATAGAATGTTAACAAAAAAATAGAAAATTTTTAATAAAAAGAGCTGAGTTGTTGATAACTTTAGCTCTTTTTTATTTTTCTAATTTTTATATTGATTTTATTAATGTTTTTTATTATTTTTATTTGTTGACCTTAGGGGAGAAGTGGTGTATAATTATAGTTGTAAGGTGAAAAGTGGTGAAAAGTGGTGAATACAAAAAATAATTTATAAAACATTATATGTTTATAGGAGAATACAATCATAATCTAGATGATAAAGGTAGGATAGCTATTCCAGCTAAGTTTAGAGCTGTATTGAAAAAAGGAGGAGTTGTTACTAAGGGCCTAGATAATTGTTTATTTTTATATACTAAAGATCAATGGCAAAAAATAGCTACAAAATTATCAACTTTGCCAATTAGTCAGGCCAAGGCTCGAGCCTTTGCTCGCCATTTCTTGGCCGGAGCTATGGAGCTAGAGTTTGATAATCAGGGTCGAGTTACTGTTCCTGAGTATTTACGTCAATTTGCTGATCTAAAGAAGAGTGTTATTATTGCTGGTTTATATAATCATTTAGAAATTTGGAATCAAGATGGTTGGAATAAATATAAAAAAGAATCTGAAAAAAATAGTAATACTATTGCTGAAGAGTTGGGGGATTTAGGAATTTAATAATATGAAAGATTATTTTCATGTTCCAGTAATGTTAAAAGAGGTTTTAGACTTATTGGATGTTAAAAAAGGAGGACAATATTTTGATGGAACTTTAGGTGGTGGGGGATATACTCGAGCGATAAGTCAAGTTGTTGGTAAAAAAGGAAAAATATTATCAACCGACCTAGATCCTCTGGCTATAGATAATTTTTTAAAAAATAAATTAGAAAACGTTGTAGCGGTTAATGATAATTTTTCCAATATTAAAAAAGTAGTTTTAAAAAATAAAAAATTTCTTTTAAAAAATAAATTTGATGGACTGGTGGTTGATTTGGGTCTTTCCTCAGCTCAATTAGAAGATAAAGATAGGGGATTTTCTTTTCAATATGATAGTAATCTAGATATGTCCTTTGGTCCTCAGGTTGAAAATAGTACTTATTGGATAATAAATAATTATCGTCCCCTAGAGTTAGAAAAAATTATTAAAGAATATGGAGAAGAGTCTTGGGCTAAAAAAATTGTTGAGCATATTGTTGTCCATAGAAAGAAAAAAAGAATTGAAACCACTCAAGAATTAGCTGAAATTATTGCCGGGGCTATTCCAAGAAAGTTTTGGGCCAAAAGAATTCATCCGGCTACTAAAACTTTTCAAGCCCTTAGAATTGAAACTAATCAAGAGCTAGAAAGTTTAAAAGAGTTTTTACCCCAGGCTATAGAATTATTAGATAAGGGTGGTCGGTTAGTAATAGTTTCTTTTCATAGTTTAGAAGATAGGATTGTTAAAAATTTTTTTAGAGATTTAAGTAAGTTAGAAAATTGTAATATTAGAATATTGACACCCAAGCCATTGGTTCCCGAACGGTCTGAAATAGAAAAAAATTATCGTTCTCGTAGCGCTAAATTAAGAGCTATAGAAAAAATTTAATAATTTATATAAAAAATATGTCAACAACAAAAAACAACAAAAATAAATTTTTAAGCGCTGTTAATTTATGTTTGGTATTAGTGGTTGTTTTAGGTGGATTATATTTTTTAAAAACCATGGATGATGTTATGGTAAAAAACTTGGAATTAGAACAATTAAAAACAGAATTAAATATTTTGCAAGAAGAAAAACAAGAATTAGATTACAAAAAAAATGCTCTTGGTTCATATGAAAGCATCAGCACTAGATTAGAGGATTTAAAAATGGTAAAAGTTACTGATATTGAATATATTAGTATTGGAGAAGATTCTTTAGCTAAAAAATAATAAAAGAAATAATAGAATTTATCGCATGGCTTCTAATTTTTTTAAAAAAAATCAGAATAATAAAGATATAAAAATTTTTAAGAACAATCGCCTTAATTATCTAATGGCGATTATTTTTTTAATTTTTATTGCTATTGCTTACAAGCTTTATTATTTGCAAATTATTGAAAATGAAAAATATTCTGCCCTGGCTCAACAGCAACATAATATTTATAATGAACTCAAGGCTGAGCGAGGCAATATTTATTTGAAAGAAAATAATGGGTTTTATCCAGTGGCTATAAATCAGGATTATGCCAGTATTTATATAAACCCAAGAGCTTTATCGGAAGAAGATATTTTAAAAATATTAGATCATGTTTATAATATTTTCCATAAAGAGTCTGTTGAAAAAGAAGTTGATGAATTTTTAAAACAACAACAAGAAGAGGAATTAAATAATGAATTAAATTATATCAATACTTTAGATTTAAGCGAGGAAGAAAAAAATAGTAAACGGGAAGAGATTATTAATAATAGAAAAAATTTGCAATCAAATATTGAGTGGATAGAATTTCAGAAAACAAAAAGAGAATTGGAAATAAAGGAAAGACAACAAAATATTGTTAACGAATATTTTATTAAGGTTAATGTTAGAAATAAATATTCTCGATTAGTGAAAAGAAAGCTTAGTAGAGATGATCTTTTAAATTTTTATTTTCAAGTTTTGCGAGAAGATTTTTCTTTAGATTCTGTATCTGATTTAAATATAAAAAATGGAAAGATATTTTTAAGTGATGGTCGTGATATAACTTTAGAAATTAAGGGAGTTAGTATTTCTTGGGAGAGTTTAAGGTATTATCCAGAGAAAGAAATCTTTTCCAACGTTTTAGGATTTACCAACCTGGAAAATATTGGAAATTATGGACTAGAAGGATTTTTTGATCATGAATTGAGTGGTCAAGATGGGTTTTTGGTTGGTGACAAAGGAACTTATCAGGGCAAAAAAATTATTATTGATAAAAGAGAGTATCAAGCTCCGGTTAATGGGCAAAATTTAGTACTGACAATTGATTATGCTATTCAGTTAAATATTTGTCAGAAGTTGAAAGAGGCTCAAGTTAAACATCAATTTGATAGTGGTAGTATTATTGTTATGGAGCCTCAAACTGGTAAAGTTTTAGCGATGTGTTTGTGGCCAGGATTTGATGCCAATAATTATCAAGAAGTTGAAGATTCAAAAATTTTTGATAATCAAGTTGTTTCTTATCAATATGAGCCTGGTTCAGTTTTTAAAACTATAACCATGGCTATTTCAATAGATCAAGAAAAAATTAATCCTAATACTTTTTATGAGGACAAAGGTCAAGTTACAATCAAGGGTTGGCCCAAGCCAATTAAAAATTCAGATTATTCTACCAAGGGAGGTCATGGTTGGGTTAATATGAATTATGTTTTAGAAAATTCTTTAAATACTGGAGCTATTTTTGCCGCTTCTCAGGTTGGTTCAGAAATTTTTACTGATTATTTGAGGAAATTTGGTTTTGGAGAAAGATTTGGAATTGAATTAAGCTCCGAAAGTCCTGGTAATATTAATAGTCTATTGTCTGGGCAAGTAAAAGATATTGATTTCGCGACAGCCTCTTTTGGGCAGGGAATTGCGGTAACCCCTCTTCAAATGATTTCTTCTTATGCTGCTTTGGCTAATAGAGGAGTTTTAATGAAACCATATATAGTGGAGGAAATTTTAGATGAAAATAATCAGACTATAAAAAAAATAGAACCTCAGGTTATAAGACAAGTTGTTTCCGAACAAACGGCTGAAACTGTTTCAGCTATGTTGGTTAATGTGGTAGAAAATGGTCATGCTCAAAAATCTCAAATCGAAGGTTATTATGTTGGCGGTAAAACTGGTACAGCTCAAATTCCTTCTCCAAGTGGTGGTTACCTAGAAGATCAATATATTCATAATTTTATTGGCTATGCTCCAATCAGTGATCCTAAATTTGTTATGTTGGTTAAATTTGATAATCCCAAAACTTCGGTTTATGCCGAGGGAACAGTGGTGCCAGTCTTTGGTGAAATTGTTGATTTTTTGCTAAAATATTATCAGATACCAAAAGAAAAAAAATAAAAATAAAAATATGAAAAAAATTATTATGAAGCTATTGGCTTCTTGCTCTAGAAGAATTATTGCTAAGTATAATCCCAGGGTTGTCGGTATTAGTGGCAGTGTTGGTAAAACAGGCACTAAGGAAATTATATCTTTAGTGTTATCTAATAAATTTAAAGTTAGATCCAGTATTAAAAATTATAATAATGAATTTGGTCTGCCATTGACTATTATCGGAAGGGAGTCTCCGGGAAAAAATATTTTTGGATGGTTAAAGGTTTTTTGGGAAGCTAAAAAATTAATTTTGTTTACCGATAAAGAATATCCAGAAATTTTAGTTTTAGAGATGGGAATTGATCGAGAGGGTGATATGGATTATCTTTTATCTATTGTTAGACCAGATATTGGAATATTAACCAATATTTCTCATTCCCATATTGAATATTTTGGTAGTTTAGAAAAAATAAAAAAAGAAAAATCTAAATTAGTAAAAAATTTAAAGAAAGAAGGGGTGGCTATTTTAAATTATGATAATAAATATTTAAAAGAATTATCTTCAGAGATTAAAAGTAAAACTATTTTTTATGGGATTGAAAAAGGGGCTGATATTTTAGCTAAAGATATTAATTTTATTTTACCAAAAGATTTTTTGAAAGAAGATTTTTATGGTATTAATTTCAAAATAGAGTATCAAGGCTCGGTAATGCCAATAAATTTGCCTAAGGCTATTTCTAATTCCCAAGTTTATTCAGCTTTAGTGGCTTTAGCGATTGGCTTGCACCTGGGTTTAAACTTAGTAGAAATTTCTGAGTATTTAAGAAATATTTTACCAATTCCGGGCAGAATGAATATTTTAAAAGGTATAAAGAATTCTATTATTATCGATGATACCTATAATTCTTCTCCAGAATCTAGTTTAAATGCCCTAAGGACTTTAGAAAAAATAGAATTACAAGAAGGACGAAAAATTGTAGTTTTTGGTGATATGTTAGAGTTGGGACATTATACTGAAGAGGGACATCAATTAATTGGTAAAAAAATGGCTGAGATAGGATTGGATTTAATATTTTTAATAGGGGAAAAATCACGTGATATTGGTCGGGGAGCCATAGAAGCTGGATTTGATAAGGATAGAATATTTAATTTTTCATCAATTGATGAGGCCCGAGAATTTCTAAAAAATAAAATAGAAGAAGGAGATGTTTTGTTGTTTAAGGCTTCTCAAGGTATTAGATTGGAAAAATTAGTTAAGGAGATTATGTCCGAAACAGAAAAATCAGCGGAATTATTAGTTAGACAAGGTAGTGCTTGGGAAAATTAATTTTGTTTTTTGATATATTTTTTTAATGGAAAATTTAATAAAAAAATTAAACGATTTAAGAGAGCGAGTTATTAAGATTAAAAAAATCTTAAATATTGAAAATAAAAAAAATAGATTACAGAATCTAGGTTTTTTGATTTCGCAATCTGATTTTTGGAATGATAATGAAAAGGCTATTTTAATTAGCCAGGAAGCTGAAGATTTAAAATCGGAAATAAATCGTTTTGAAAAATTAGAACAAGAAATTTCAGAGATGGAGGAGTTAGCTGCTTTGTCGGGGGAGTATCAGGATGAATCGGCTTATGATGACATTAATAAAAAATATGAAGAATTAACCAAAAAATTTTATGATCTAGAATTTTTGCTATTATTTTCTGGAGAAAATGATAATAATAATGCCATTTTATCAATTCATGCTGGTAGTGGGGGGGTAGATGCTCAAGACTTTGCTGAAATGATAGAAAGAATGTATCTAAGGTTTGCTGAAAAAAAGAATTTTCGAGTAGAAATTTTAGATAGAATTGTGGCCAATGAAGCTGGTATTAAAACTTCCGTTATGAAAATTAGTGGGCCTTATGCTTATGGTTATCTAAAAAGTGAAAATGGCG
>CAZMNE010000013.1:0-20885 GCA_964567645.1 uncultured Gammaproteobacteria bacterium | reverse complement strand
CACCACATCGGCGATAATAAGGAGATTATAAATTATTTTATATTAATTGTCAAAACGTTGACAAAAATAATCTTTACTGTTAAGATTCCTAATCGTAGTTCATTAATAATTTAAAAAATAAGGTTATGAAAAAAAAGAATTTAATTACAGAAATTGATGATCAGAAAATCTTTTTAAATTTTTTAAACAATCTTAAAAACGAGGAGCAGAATCTCGAAGATATAAAAAATTTATTTGATTTAATGAATGTTTGGGAGTCATCAGCCCCTTTTACTCAATTTAGGGAAAAAATCGATAAAAAAATATTAGAACTTTTGCCAGCTTTTTTAGCAGATTTGCCGACTAAATTAGAATTTTTTCTTCCTGAGATAAGTGAAATTATTAGGGCAATAATCCCTGACTCAGAAAATGAAAATTTGGTTCTTCAAAAAATACAATCAATTCTTCAGAAAGCCGAAGAAAAGGATTGGGCAATTTTAATTGTTTATTACGAAAAATGGTCCAAGTTTAAAAAAGGACAAGATTTATTATTTAAAAAAATTAAATCTATTTTAGAGGTTAAAAACACAGGGGAATTGATTGAATTTCGTTGTAAAAATGAATATAATAAACCAATAGTTAGCTTGGTTGATAAAATTTTGGCTGATAATTTGCCAAAAATTCTCCCACGAATTAGTTCGGTTTCTTTTTTATGTTCATTTTTGGAAAAATTCTATTATGAGTGTAAGCCTAAAAAGTTAATAGAAGAAAGATTGGTGGAAATTTTTAAAAATAATTTTTTATTTTCCGTTTTTTCTTTTGAAGACCTTTATAAATATTGGAAATCATTTTCCAATAAAAGTGAGGGGCAACGAATATTAACGGGAGCCATTATTGTTGAGATCGAGGATATGGAGGATTTATCAACCTTGTTCAGAAAAATGAATATTATTGACAAGATTGATGTCTCTATAAGAAAGGTATTTTATAAAAGAATTTCCGATTTAATTTTAAAGTTGAAAAAGGGTGGTTCAGATTATAATTTTTTTCTGAAAATAATATTAGAGGACGTTGAAAAGAGGAATCTTCCCGAAGAGTTAATTTTGCCATTTAAAAAAAAGGCAGAAGAATTTCTTTTTAATTAAATTATTTAAGGAGCACATTAAGTAGCTCCTTTTTTATTTGCTCAAAATAAAATTATAAGTTATAATTAATTTGATAATATTTTTTAAATAATTTTTATATGGGAAAAATAATTTCCGTAGTTAATCAAAAAGGCGGGGTTGGAAAAACCACCACCTCTGTTAATCTAGGAGCTTATTTAGCTTATTTGAAAAAGAAAGTTTTACTCATAGATCTTGATCCTCAGGCTAATGCCACCTCGGGATTAGGTATTGATCATCGTAAATTAGAAAATGGGGTTTACGATGTTTTAGTGGGAAATTGTTCTATTAGGGATGTTATTTTTAAAACTAAGCAAGATAATTATTATATCATTCCAGCTACTATTGCTTTGTCGGGGGCTTCAATTGAATTAGTTGGAGTGGAAAACAGGGAATATCGCTTACAAAATATTTTACAAGAAATTAGGGATAAATTTGATTTTATAATTATTGATGGTCCGCCTTCTTTAGGTTTGTTGACCATCAATAGTTTAACCGCTTCAGATGAGGTTTTAATTCCGATTCAGAGCGAGTATTATGCTCTAGAGGGCTTGGGTCAATTGCTGGAAACAATTTCTTTAATTCAAAATAATTTAAAGCCAGACCTAGGTATTTTGGGGGTAGTAATTACTATGTTTGATAAGAGAAATCGCTTATCTTCTTTAGTTAAAGATGAGTTGTATAAATATTTTCCTAATAAGGTTTTTAAGTCAATTATACCTCGTTCGGTTCGTCTAGCCGAAGCCCCTAGTTATGGCTCTACTATTTTGCAATATGATCCTAAGTCAGTGGCTGCCAAAGCTTATGAAGGATTAGCTAAGGAAATAATTAATTTAATTTAAAATATATGGCTAATAAAGGTTTGGGAAGAGGATTGGACTCCTTAATTCCTAAAAAAGTAAATACTCAAACTTATTCTGATTTTAATTTAACAAAACACGATGCTTTAATGGTGGATGATAGTTCAGAAAAAATTATTAAAGTAGATCCTAAAAAAATTAAAGTTAATCCTTATCAGCCTAGAAAAGATTTTGATCCGATTTCTTTAAATGATTTAATCAATTCTATTAAAGAGTATGGGATTATACAGCCATTAATTGTTAGCAAAAAAAATGGTGAATATGAGTTAGTAGCCGGAGAAAGAAGATTGCGTAGTTCTTTGGAATTAAACTTATCAGAGGTCCCCGTTATTGTTAGGGATTTTGATGATCAAAAAAAATTAGAAATTGCTTTAATTGAAAATCTTCAAAGAGAAAATTTAAACCCGATTGAATCAGCTATTGCTTATAATCAATTAATTAATGAATTTAATTTGACTCAAGAAGATTTGGCCAAGAGAATGGGTAAGTCCAGATCTAGTGTGGCTAATATTTTGAGGTTTTTATCGTTGCCGGAAGAAATTAAGCAGTCTTTAGCGAAGAAACAGATTACCGAGGCTCATGCTAAGTATTTATTAGGAATTGAAGGCGAGGTTAAACGATTGACTATTTTTAGAAAAATAGTGTATAATAATTTGTCTGTTCGCGAAACTAATGATTTGATAAAAAAATCAGGTGGAACAAAAAAGGCTAAAATTGCTATAAACAATAATGATGAGGATAATAAAAAAAATCTTCAGAATTATTTAAATACAAAGATAGATATAAAAAGATCAGAGAAGGGGGGCAAAATTGAAATTATTTTTTATGGCGATGAAGATTTAGATGAAATAATTAAAAAAATAATAAAATAGTTATTTAATATAAATAGAAAAAGTTAGTTAATGAAGAAAATTAAAAATTTTAAGATTTTGGGCGGGTCCTTGGTTTTATCTGTTATCACCTATCAGAGCACCTATTTTTTTGTTTCTGGTGCGACCGATTATAGCAAAATTTTTGCTAATTTATTCCCAGTATTGATATTGGGAGCTATGGCCGTAATAGCGTTTTTCGTTATTGTTCAAAATCTTAAAAAAGTAAAAAAGAGAGACAATTAATAAACAAAAAGTTTATTAAAAATTACCCGTCAAAAAGGCGGGTTTTCTATTTTTTAAACGTCCTTGACAAGTTTTAATAAATATGATATACTCTAACCTGAGTACCTTAAAAAATAGTATTAATTAAAAAAGAAAAAAATGAGAAGAGAAAGATTTTTTAACCGAAGGTTTTTTAACCTGTTTTTTGTTTTTACAATCCTTTTAGCGATTGTTTATTTTTTAAAATGGATTGTTTTGGGAGATTTTCCTGTAATCAATGAGCTGATTTTTTTGAGTCAACCCATAACATTACTATCCTTGCAAATTCCAGCAAAATTAATCTTACCAGATTATTTTATTTTTTTTGATTTTTTAGCTATCTTTATTTTATTGATTATCTTAAAAATTATAGATAATCAATTAAACGAGAATGCTGAAATAGCCAATAGCGGGAAAAAGAAGAAAATAGTTTGGTTAGAAATTTTTTTAGCCTTATTATTCGGGGTGGTGTTAAGTAATTTGTTTGGAATAATTTGGGCAATGATAATATCGATTATTATATCTATTTTAATTGGTTTTATTTTTTCAATTTTTGTAAATAAAAACTCGTTTAAAAAAATAGATTTAATTCTAGATGTTTTCGAGCCATTTTTTACTCTTTGTATTCCAATGATTATTGGAATTGGGGTTATTTATAGCCTTATAATTAGTGCTTTTTTGGTGTGCCTATTTCTTCTTTCGTTTTTTATTTTGGTAGTAATATTTTTGTTGATATCCTTGTTATTTTTATGGATAATAGAAGGATTTAAAATAATTAAAAGAAGAAAATAACATTTTAAGGAAGAGATAACTCTTCCTTTTTTATTATATTTATATTATTATGTTTATATTAACTTTAATGATAATTTATGTCTTTTGTGCATCTCCACAACCACACTCATTACTCCTTGTTAGATGGTCTTACTAATCTTGATAATTTTATAGCCAAGGCTAAAGAGCAGGGCTGTCCGGCCCTAGCCATCACTGATCATGGGGTTATGTATGGAGCTATTGAGTTTTATAAGAAATGTAAAAAAGCTGGAATTAAACCAATTATTGGAGTAGAAACTTATCTGGCTCCCGGCTCTCGTTTTGATAAAAATACTAAAGATGATGCTAAAAATTATCATTTATTATTATTAGCAAAAAATAATAACGGATATCAAAATTTAATAAAATTAATTTCTAAAGCCCACCTAGAGGGTTTTTATTATAAGCCTCGAATTGATTGGGAGTTATTAGAAGAGTTTCACGAAGGTTTAATAGCTTCTACGGCTTGTTTAGGCGGAGAAATACCATTTTTAATTAGGGCCGGAAAAATAGATAAGGCTCGAGAAAGAATTTTGGATTATAATAATCTTTTTGGCCAAGATAATTTTTATTTGGAATTAATGGATCATCCAGAACTAGATGATCAAGATAAGGTTAATAAGCAATTAATAAAATTTTCTAGAGAATTAAATATTCCTTTAATAGTAACTAATGATATTCATTATTTGGATAAGACTGATGATGAGGCTCAGGATATTTTATTGTGTTTGCAAAATAAAAAGAAAAAGGAAGATACTGATCGAATGAAAATGATAGGATATGGAGATTATTCTTGTCGTGATCCGCAAGAGTTAATAGAGGCTTTCAAGGATGTGCCCGAAGCTATTACCAATACCGTAAAAATTGCAGAAATGTGTAATGTGGAAATTGAGTTAGGTGAAGTTCATTTGCCTTATTTTGCGGTTCCGGAGGGATTTGACGAAGCCTCTTATTTAAATAAATTATGTGAAGATGGTTTAGAAAAAAGATTCCCTAATATTGATAATGTAAAAAGGGAAGAGATAAAAAAAAGACTTGATTATGAGTTAGAGGTTATTAATAAAATGGGTTGGCCTTCATATTTTTTAATTGTAGCTGATTTAGTTAATTGGGCTAAAAATAATAAAATTGTAGTTGGTCCAGGTCGAGGGAGCGCCGCTGGTTCTTTGGTTTGTTATTTAACCGGGATTACTAATTTGGATCCAATAAAATATGAATTATTATTTGAGAGATTTTTAAATCCAGATAGAATTTCAATGCCTGATATTGATTTAGATTTTGCTGATATTCGTCGTGATGAAGTTATTAGGTACGTAGCAAAAAAATATGGAGAAGATCATGTTTCTCAGATTATTACTTTTGGAACTATGGCCGCTCGAGCGGCGATTAGAGATGTTGGCAGAGTATTAGATGAGTCTTATGATTATTGCGATAAATTAGCCAAGATGATTCCAATGAATTACAAAATTAAAGATGCTCTAGAAAATTTAGTTGAAGTTAAGGATATCTACAGAAAGGAGTCAGCTGCTCGAAGAATTTTAGATTTCGCTCAAAAATTAGAAGGAGTTTCTCGCCATTCTTCTACCCACGCTTGTGGTATTCTAATAACCAAGGAGCCTTTAACTAATTATGTACCATTACAATATGCTTCTTCTTCGGATAAGAGTATAGTTTCGCAATATTCTTTAAATCCAGTTGATTCTTTGGGTTTACTTAAAATAGATTTTTTAGGTTTAAAAAATTTAACTATTATTGAATCAGCGGTTAAGATTATAAAAAATACCAGAGGAGTAGAAATTAATATTGATGAGATTCCCTTAGATGATCAAGGGGCTTTAGATTTATTTAAAAAAGGCGAGACTACTGGAGTATTTCAATTTGAGTCTGGTGGAATGAAACGTCATTTAAAAGAACTCCGACCTAGTGAATTCGAAGATATTGTCGCCATGGTAGCCTTGTATCGTCCTGGGCCAATGGAATGGATCCCTGATTTTATTTCTGGAAAACATGGTCGTCAAATGACTTATCTACATCCCAAATTAGAACCAATTTTAAGTAAAACTTATGGGGTGGCTGTTTATCAAGAACAGGTTATGCAGATTTCTCGAGAGTTAGCTGGTTTTAGCCGAGGTGAAGCTGACACATTGAGAAAGGCTATGGGTAAAAAAATCCCCGAACTTTTAGCTGAGCAAAAAGAAAAATTTATTAATGGCTGTGTTAATAATGGAGTAGAAAAATCTTTAGCGGAAAAAGTTTTTTCCTTTATTGAGCCTTTTGCGGGATATGGTTTTAATAGATCACATGCCGCTTGTTATGCTTTAATTGGTTATCAGACTGCTTACCTAAAGGCTCATTATCCGGCTGAATTTATGGCCGCTCTATTATCAGCTGATCAAAACGATATTGATCGCATTGCTATTGAAATAGAAGAATGTCGTCAAATGGGAATAGAAATTATGCCCCCAGACATTAATGAGTCCTTTGCTTCTTTTACAGTAGTAACCAGTGGAACTAAAGATAATAAAATAGTTAGCCCCGATGAAAAAATAACAACTATTAGGTTTGGTTTAAATGCCATTAAAAATGTTGGATCACATATTGTTGAAGAAATTATTAGAGAAAGAAAAGATAATGGTAGATTTAACAGTGTTTTTGAAGTTTTAGAAAGAATTGTTGACAAAGATTTAAATAAAAAATCTTTAGAAAGTTTAATTAAGTGTGGCGCTTTTGATCAATTTGAAGATCGAGGTTTATTATTAGAAAATTTAGAAGTTTTGTTAAACTTTAGCAAAGAGGCTAATAAGTCTAAAAATAGTCCTCAAATTAGCTTATTTGCTGATACTCCTGATTCGGCTATTTTTCACCATCCTAAGTTAGAAAAAAAGATGGATATTGATAATAAAGATAAGTTGCAGTGGGAGAAAGAATTATTAGGTCTTTATATTTCTGAACATCCTTTTAATGTTTTTAGGCCTCGCTTGTCTGAGTCAATTATTCCTTTGTCGTCTTTAAAAGATTATAAAAATCAAGATATTTATACTGCCGGGGTGGTTTCTTCAATTAAAAAAATTGTTACTAAAAAAAATGAAAATATGTTATTTGTTAAGATCGAAGATGGGGTTTCTTTCGTAGAAATTTTGGTATTTCCTAAAGTTTTAAAAGAAACATTAGATTTGTGGCAAGATGGAAAAACTATTTTAATGAATGCTAATGTTTCCAATAAAGATGGCGAGATCAAGTTATTGGTTAATAAAGCTATTTTATTAGAAGAAGATAATCTAGAAAAAACAGTTCAAGATTTTAAAAATATTAAAATCCCTAAAAGATTTAATCCCAACAATGGTAATGGGGGATATTATAAAAATAATTCTTCGGGGATTCCTATCAACAATTTAAAAAATTCTAGATCGCTAGGGATTGCCTTAATTGGTCAAGTTTCAACTGAAAAATTTTCTGTTATTAAAAAAATATTAGAAAATTATCCTGGATCTGATTCGGTATATTTTAAAATAAGCTTGTCGGACGGAGAAAAATTAATTAAGTCTGATTTACAAGTTAAAAATTGTTTAGAATTAAAAAATGAGTTAAAAAAAGAGTTAGAAGACTTGGCTGATATTGTTTAATTTAATAAAAAATGTTATTATAATAGAAAATAATTAATTTATTCAATTCCTATCATTAAATTTTTTTGATGATGAATTATAATCTTATGCCTTTAAAAACTCCTCCAATTAATCCTGATAATTCTCAAAAAAAGAAAGAATTAGAAAACATTAAGGAAGGTCTAGAAAGCCTTAAAGTTTATAGTGAACTTAAAAATGATTTTGATCAAAATAATTTTTCAGAAGAGTCTGAAGATATTAAAACTGATGATAAATTATTTGAAAAAGATTTGTCTGTTAATGAAGTAGACCTTGATGAAGAAAGCGTTCCAAAAGGTGAAGAATTTTCCGCCAATGAATCCTTAGATTCCAAAAAAGAGTTTTTTCGATTAATGGCTGAAAAAATAAAAGAAGAGCCTACTAATTTGGATGATTTGAAATCGGAAGACAATAAAAGTATTAATACAAAAGGAGATGTTGGCAATTCTATTTCTGGAGGAAAGGTTTTCTATTATCGAAAAATGATTTTACGTTTTTCTTTTTTAACAATTATTTTATTATTAGCTGTTGCTTATTTTTCTCTAACAAAATTAAATGTAATTACTTATACTGATAAGGAGGTTATTAATGATAATTTAAATTTTTATGCTTATTCTAATGATGGTCAGGTTAATTTAGAGAGAGCGGTAAAAGCCTCTATTAATAGAGTAGAGCTTGATGTTAGTGAAACCTTTAATAGTAGTGAAGAAAAAAGTTTGGGTGGCGAAATTGTGGGAAAAGTAAAAATAATTAATGAATATTCAAAAAATCAACCCTTAGTGGCCACCACTAGATTATTAAGTTCTGATGATAAGCTTTTTAGATTAAAAAACACCGTTAATGTTCCGGCCGGCGGTTCGGTGGAGGTAGAAATTTATGCTGATGAGCCTAGTCAAGAACTGGCTATTGCTCCTAGTAAGTTTTCTATTCCCGGCTTGTGGGCTGGATTACAAGATAAGATTTATGCTGAAAGCTATGAAAGCTTTGAGTTAAAAAAAGAAGTTAAAAAATCAATTTCTCAAAAAGATATTGATGATGCTACTAATTTATTGAAAGAAAAATTAATGGTTAAGGCTCAGGAACAAGTTGGTGATAAAAACAATTTATCTCAAAAAAATATTTTTAGCGTTGATTCGGATGGAGCTCAAATAGAATTTAGTAATAAAGCCGGAGAAGAGGTTGACACTTTCGATGGATCTATAAAAGCAGTTGTTAATATTATTACCATTAGCCCCGATGACGTTATTAAAATTGTTAAACAAAAATTAGCTATATTAGATTTTGATCAAAATCTTTCTGAGGTTGATACTGACAGTTTAGAATATTCTTTAATAAGCTTTAATTCTAGTAAATCTTTAGCCGAAGTTAAAGTTGATTTTTCTGCTAAAACAACTTCTGGGGGAGAGGATGGATTAATTAATAAAAAGCATTTAGTTAATTTAAATGAAAAACAAATCAGAGCTTATTTAGACGGCCTTGATAATGTAAAGTCTTATGAATTGGGATTTTGGCCAAATTTTGTAAAAAGAGCCCCTATGTTAACTAATAGGATTAATGTAATTTATAAATAATTTTTTAAAAATGAAAAATTTTGAACATCAAATTAATCAAGAAATTAATCATCCTAATTTAGAAAAAATTTGTTTATCTAAGTCTAGACAGGTTATTAATGCTATTATTGAAGATCAAAATAATTATCGACTTAATACTCCTAGAGTTGAAAATAAGTTAGCTAAGGCTGTGACCGAGGCTTTGAAGGATCTAAACCTAGAAAGCTCTGAAGAAAATCAAAGAAATATATCTGAACAGATTATAAAATTATCTATTGAATTTATTGCTCAAGATCGTGCTATGGGAAAAATTTCTTCCTTTAAAAACTTAGAGGATAGATATTTAAAAATATTATTTGATAAGGTTATGGAATTAAGGGAGCAGGGGACCGAGTTTCAAGATTATTCAGAAATTATTAATTTGATTAATGCGTTAGATTCTAATAAAATATTAGATAATGATAATCGTGGTAAATTAATAGATGACTTATCAGATAAATTATTATTTAAAAATAAGAATTAGTTGCTATGAAGGATTTTTTTCCGACCTTATCGGTTCTTTTATTTGTAATAGGTTTCTATATTTTAATAAAAAAACTTTTATTTGCTCTTTATTATTAATTTAGTTTTATGTTGGCTCAAGCTAAAAAATTAGAACAAAAATTATTGAAAAATAAAGATGCTAAAAAGTCTAAAATTTTATCTCGCTACTTCAAAACCGGACCGGGTGATTATGGAGAGGGGGATATTTTTTTAGGCATTAGCGTAGTCGATCAACGAAAAATAATAAAAGATTTTTTAGACCTTCCTCTTGAAGATTTGCAAAAATTTTTAAACTCCAAGATACATGAATTTCGTTTTTCGGCTTTAATTATTTTAGTAAAAAAATATCAATTAGCTAGTATTGGTGATAAAAAAAAGATTGTTGCTTTTTATTTAAAAAATATAAAAAATATTAATAATTGGGATTTAGTTGATGTTAGTTGTTATAATATTCTAGGTAATTATTTGTATTCTCGAGATAGAAAAACTCTTTATAATTTGGCTATTTCTAAAAATTTGTGGTCTCGTCGAATTTCAATAGTTTCTACTTTTTATTTTATAAAAAATAATGACTTAGATGATACTTTTAAAATTTCACAGATATTGATAAAAGATCAACATGATTTAATACATAAGGCTGTTGGCTGGATGCTTCGAGAGGCTGGTAAGAGAGACCAAGATAGATTAAAAGCCTTTTTAATTGATAATGGAAAGATAATTTCTCGGACGACCTTAAGATATGCCATTGAAAAGTTTAATGAAGTAGAAAGAAAAAGATTTTTGAAAAATAATTTTTAAATATGATTATAAATAAAATATTTAACTTTAAAAAAATTGCTCTAGCTAAAAAAATTGATAATTTTAATAGAAAAATTATTCATATATTATCAGCGGTTATTATTTTCTTTTTTCCTTATATTTTTTCTTTAAATCAAATAATCTTTATTAGCCTATTATTTGCTTTGATATTCTCGGTAGCTAGATTTTTTAATTTCCTTCCAATTATTAATAGGGTAAGGCGAGTTTCCTGGGGTGAAGTTTTTTATCCTCTGGGGATAATGTTGGTAGCTATTTTTTTCTTGCCAGAAAATATTAGGGCCTTTCAGTTTGGAGTTTTGGTTTTAGGTTTTTCTGATTCCTTGGCTAATATTTTTGGTGATCTTTTTGGAATTCATAGAATTAAATTATTGGGAGGGGCTAAAAGCTTAGAAGGTTCTTTAATATTTTTGCTTTCTACTCTTTTTTTGATATTTTTATTTCGTAGTAATGTTGATTTCTATAATATAGATTTATATTTAATAATTGCTTTATTATTGACCTTGGTAGAATTTTCTTTATTTTTTGGCCTAGACAACTTAGTTTTACCATCGCTAGCAGCTTATCTTTTTTCTTTATTATAATTAACTATAAAAATATGATAGAAGAACAAATGATTTTAGATCCAGTAAAAGAATTTAAAATTAAAAAAAACTCTCTAGAAAAAGAAAAAATCGAGAGATACAAGGATGTTGTTGTGAATGATTTTAAGTTTTTAAAAGAGAATAAAAAAAAGTGCAAAGATAGTGACTTTTTGAAAGAGTATAAAAAAAGGACACAGGAAACTTTTAGTGATTTAGTTAATTTTTTAGAATTATCTGGAGCTGAAATGGTTAGCGATATTAATGAGATTTATAATTATTATATAAATGGATCCAGGGAACTAGCAGTTCGAAAAGATGATCCTGAAAAAATTGTTAATTTAGTAAATGGAGATAATATAAAATTAAATTTTGATCCTAAGGTTGTGGGAGAAAGAGGTGATAAATATGCTAATTGTGCTATTTGGCCACACGGACCTGCTGGTACTAGTGGAATAGCCAATGCTTTTATAGAGGGTTTTACTTCAGCTGGTCCTATATCAACCGTTATAGGGGTTGATTATAAAAAAAGTGATAAATTAACTCTAGAAGACGCTAAGGATAAAATGATGCACCTAGGAGATTTAAATAGGGTTTCAGTGAGGATATTATCAGGTGAAATTGGTTTAAAGGATTTAGAATTTATTATTGTTAGAATTCCTAGAACATATTTTGCCGAAGAGATGATGACAGAAAAAGAAAAAAAAGAGGACAAAGCTGAAAATAAATTTTTTTATATTATGAGAGCTTTTGTTTTTTCTGATAGATTTAAAAATATTTTAAAAAATAAAAATTAAAAAGGCTCCTCTTGGAACCTTTTTCAAATTTTAATTCATTTTTTTACATGCAGTTCATGCAAACGAGAGCCCCTGGAATTAATTCCAATCTTCTTTTCTCGATGTTTTTACCACATTTTTCACAGACCCCATAAGTCCCATCTTTTATTTTTTGTAAAGCTTTTTTTAGTTGGGGTAATACCTCATTGTTTTTATAAAGGAGATAATTAATCCCATGAGATCCTGCACCATTTTCTCTCATTTCTTGGCGAAATTTTTGCAAATTACCATATTTCTCCATGCGGCTTTCAATGATCAACTTTTGAGCTTCAATAAAACCTGGATCAAACCATTCTTGGTTTGTTTTTTCGGAAACAACTTTTTTCATACTTCTATCTTGTTTAAATGAACTAATGTGATAAGTGACTCTATCATTTTGTTAGAAAAAAGTCAAGGTTTTTAAATTTATTATAATTATAGTATGATATTATTATGAAAAAAATAATTATTTTGAGCATTGGAGGTGTTAAGGAAAAATATTATCGAGAGGCTATTTTAGAATATCAAAAAAGATTAAATTCTGATATTAGATTAGAGCTAATAGATCTTCCAGCTAAAAGTTTTTCTGATAAGAATATTTTGGCTATAAAAAAACAGGAAAGTCAGAGAATTCTAGAATTTTTACAAAAGAATAAAGATTCTGAGATTTTTTTATTGTCAGAAAGCGGACAGGAATATGATTCTATTGGTTTCTCTAAAAAAATTTTTAGCCTTGATCGTCCGATAATTTTTGTTATTGCTGGATCTCTAGGCTTTGATTTTGATATTTTAAAGGGTTACAATAACTTATCTTTGTCTAAGATGACATTTTTACACGAAATGGCTAAGGTTATATTAATAGAGCAGATTTATCGAGCTGTTAATATTAGGAAAGGGAAAAGATATCATTATTAAATTTTAAATTTTATTTGACGAAATCTAAACTATATGTTAAAAAGACAATATAGTACTTTTTAAAAGATATGTTTATGAATTATTTTAGGGACATTGTTATTACTACAAGGGGTGGTGGTAAATTATATTTAGGAAGGATCTGTTTAGGAATATTGTTAATTTTTTTAGCATTAATTATTGGTTTTTGTTAAAAATTATGAGGAGTCGGCAAATCGGCTCTTTTTTATTGAATTTAAGTTTTTTTATGCTATAATTATATAAAATTATCATATATTTTATTAAAATTTGTGTCTAAGAAATTATTTACTCTAAAATCAGACTTTCGGCCAGCCGGTGATCAACCGGAAGCCATTTCTAAGCTCCAAAATGGCCTGGAGAAGGGTTTTGATTACCAAACCTTGCTTGGTGTTACTGGATCAGGAAAAACCTTTACAATCGCTAATATTATTAAAGATTTTAATAAACCAGTTTTAGTAATGGCTCCTAATAAATCTTTAGCAGCTCAGTTGTATAGAGAATATAAAAATTTTTTTCCTGATAATGCGGTTCATTATTTTGTTTCCTATTATGATTATTATCAGCCTGAGGCTTATTTGCCAAATTCTGGAACTTATATAGAAAAAGAAGCCATGATTAACGAAGAGATAGATCGCCTTCGTCATGGAGCTACCTCGGCTCTTCTTTCTCGCCGAGATGTTATTATTGTAGCCTCAGTTTCTTGTATATATAATTTAGGTGTTCCAGTTAGCTATATGGAAGCCTCTCTTCATCTAGAAAAAGATAAGCCAATAACTAGAGCTGATTTGATTTCTCAATTGATAAAAATGCAATTTGAAAGATCTTTGGGGAATGTTAAAAGAGGTCAATTCCGAGTTCGGGGTGATGTTTTTGAAATTCGTCCGATGTCGGAAAATATTATTTATCGCTTAGAATTAAAAGATCAATTGGTTTCTGATTTAACCATCATCGATGAATTGACCAAAAATATTTTAGAGCATTTACCAGAAATTGTTATTTTTCCTCCCAAACATTTTATTTCTACCAAGCCCCAAATTGAGCAGGCTATTAAAAGTATTCAAGAAGAATTAAAAGATCGTTTGAAATATTTTAAAAAGAATAAATTATATTTAGAAGCGGAAAGATTAGAGCGTCGAGTTCGTTATGATATGGAAATGCTTAGAAGTTTGGGATATTGTCATGGCATTGAAAATTATTCTCGTCATTTAACTGGAAAATTGGCGGGTGAGGCCCCGGATTCTTTATTGGAATATTTTCCAAAAGATGAGAATGGTCGACCAGATTTTCTTTTAATTGTTGACGAAAGTCATATTGGTATTCCACAAATTGGCGGAATGTATGCCGGAGATCATAGCAGAAAAGAAACTCTTATAAAATATGGTTGGCGATTACCATCAGCTCTAGACAATCGTCCTTTAAAATTTTCTGAATTCGAAAAAAGAATTGGTCAGGCCATCTTTACTACCGCAACTCCTGGAAAATTTGAATTAGAAAAATCAAAACAAATTATTGAGCAGGTTATTAGACCAACTGGATTAATTGATCCCGAAATTGAAATTAGACCAGTTTTTAATAAAGAAAATAATTATAGTCAAATTAATGATATCGTTTTAGAATCAGAAAAAATTATTAAAAAAGGGGAACGAGTTATAATTAACACCCTAACCAAAAAACAAGCTGAAGATTTAGATGCTTATCTGAAGCAAAACAATATTAAATCAAATTATATTCATTCTGATACTAAAACGTTAGCTAGAACAGAGATTCTAAAAGATTTTCGCTTAGGTGTTTTTGATATTTTAATAGGAGTGAACTTATTAAGAGAAGGATTAGATTTGCCCGAGGTTTCTTTGGTGGCCATCTTAGATGCTGATCGAGAAGGATTCTTGCGTAGTCAAACCTCCCTTATTCAGACTATGGGTCGAGCGGCTCGTAATGTTTCTGGTAAAATTATACTTTATGCTGACAACATAACTGGATCCATTAAGAATGCTGTTAAAGAGGTAGAGAGAAGGCGTACTAAGCAATTAGAATATAATAAAAAGCATAAAATTGACCCTAAAACAGTTATAAAAAAAATTGAAGATTTTCTAGATATATCAGAAAAAGAAGTCAAATAGCTTGCAATTTTATTGTTTTTGTGTTATTATAATTTAATTAGTTTTGATAATTATTAATTTTTTAAAATTATGTTTAAAGGTTTTAATATTTTTGGTGGAGAAAAAAGAGAAGCTCCGAAGGAGTTTAGTGATAATTTAAATTCAGAAAATAAAGAAGGAGAAAAGGATCCTTTAGAAGGTTTGAGTTTAGAAGAAAAAATAAAAGCTCTAGAAGAAAAAAAAAGAAAAGATATCTGATTTAGAAGAAGAAAGATTAGAATATTATTATAAAGCCAAAGATTTAGAAGATAGAATGGTTTCTGTTGGTTTAAGTAAAGAGCAAAGAAAAAAAATAAAAGAACAGATTTCTAAAGAGGGTGGAGAAATTTCTCAAAAGATAATTGATATTAGAAATGAGTTCGGTATTGAACCAACCCCAGTAGAAATTTTATCAAATAGAATGATAATGATGATGTCTGAAGAGGAGAGGTTGAGTAAAAATTTACAAATTGAAGAAAAGAAGAAATTAAATTTTATTAATAGCACTATAGAGAAGTTAAGAGATCAAAAAGAGATAAGTGAGGTTATTATTAATAATTTTTTAGGGAGTATTGAGCATAGAAAAAATAGCGATGATTCTGACAAAAATCAAGATTTATTTGATCTTTCTGATAATATTCTCGATAAATTAAGTGAAAAACCGATTGATTTTAATTTAATTACAAATTCTTTAGTTGATTTTTCTACTAAACTAAAAGAAAATATTAAAAAAAATTCTTTATATAAAACACCGTTAGAAGAAAAAAATGGTCGAGAGAGGCTTAATAAAATTAATAGAATAATTGACAAGATTTACTCCGAATTAAAGATGGCTCGTCAGGGTGAGGGGCGTTATGCTAAAAAATAATAAATAAATATAGTATATAAAAAAAGAATTCCGTAATTAGAATTCTTTTTTTATTTGTTTATTTGAATTTATATTTATATAAAAATTCGATATAAATAAAAACTTCCTAAAAATAGAAATATTAAAGCCGCAATTAGGTTGAAGATATTAATAAATTTAGGTGAAACTATTTTTATTCTCATAGTAAAAAAGGCAATCAAGAAAATAATAACTTCGTCTAACATATAGAATAATATAAATAATGACATATAGGAAATTGTTGACGACATAGATAAATTAGCTTCTACTAAAATACTAGCGAATAAAACTGGTAAAAAGGCTGAACAAGGGAATTCTATTATAGTAACAGCGGCGGCAAACAATATTACCACCCCCACTAAAATAGCTATATTTTTCTTATTAGCGAAGATTTTTTCAACCTTAGGCGATAATTTAGCGATAATTCCTCCGGAATTGCAAGCAGCTCCTTGTTTTCTGGATTTAATATATTCTCTAATAAGGTAAACTCCTCCGGCGATTGATAATATTCCAATTAGTAATTCCATGCTTTTTATGTAGGGAGCAATAATTGAAAAAAATTGGTGCCACATAAAAATTAATAGTCCATAAGTTATTCCGGTAACCAATAAAAAAGCACTACCTAAAAACAATATTCTTTTTCGGGATCCTAGAACCATAACCAATCCTAATATTATTATCAAAGCCCCCAGAGAGCAAACATTGAAGCCATCAACTATCCCTAGAACAATAGCTAGGGTTGGTAAGGATAGTTTATAGATATCAACTTCTCCGAAAAAGGGAATCTTGATATTTTTTTCATTTTTGCCATTCTCTATTCCCTTAATTTTATTAGTAATATTATTTTTTATTGAATCGTTAAACCCTATAAAAAAATTATCTTCTATAAAAGTTACCGGAACTAACCCTTGTTGATTTTGAGGCACTTGATGTTCTTTGTATAGAGTATTAACTAAATTAATATTTTGTGAAAAATCATGCTCTTCAATTATTAAATTAGGATGATCTCTCTTTAATTCTTTTAGAAATTGTTTTTCAGCTGAACAATGGGGACAAGTAGGGCTGCCAAAAAATATTATTTTAGTAGAATTATCGTTTTTTATTTCTTGAGCTTGGCTATTTTTATAAGGAAAAAATATTAATAAAACTAAAAAGAGAATAAAAAATATATTTTTAAGAATATTTTTTTTCATAATTATATAAATTTATTTTTTAATAATATTATATTATAGTTTTTAATTAATATTATTGTCAAGCATTTATTTTAAATTTTACTTGATTTTATTATTAGCTGATGATAATATTAATTTAACTTAAAATTATCTTAAACCCCAGAAACAAATTCTGGCGTGTTTTTATATAATTATATAATATGAATAATAATAACAACAACAATAATAACAACAATAATAATATAATCATAAAGGGGGCTAGGATGCATAATTTAAAAGATATTAGCCTAGAAATACCTCATAATGAATTAACGGTAATAACTGGAGTGTCTGGTTCTGGTAAATCTTCCTTAGCCTTTGATACTATTTTTGCCGAAGGCCAACGTCGTTATGTGGAGTCCTTATCTCCCTATATGAGACAATTTATTGGACAAAAAAAACCAGCCGAGGTCGATGAAATAATTGGCTTGGCCCCAGCAATTTCTATTGATCAAAAGGCCTTGTCACATAATCCTCGTTCGACGGTTGGAACCTTAACAGATATTTATGATTATTTGAGAGTTTTGTATGCTCGAATTGGAGAGGTATATTGTCCTAAATGTAACCATAAAATTCAAAAATTAACTCTAGAGGAAATGGTTGATATTTCTATTTCTCGAGCCAAAGAATCGGGAGCGAAATATTTAACTATTATTTCTCCAGTTATTAGAGGAAGAAAAGGGGAATATTATCAATTATTATATGATTATTTGTCTTTAGGTTACTCAGAAGCTAGAATTGATGGTCAGATTTATTCATTGCGTGACCAAATCAAATTAAGTCCTAATAAAAAACACGATATTGATATAATTATTGACAAAGTAATGTTTGGTGATGATTCTCGCTTATTTGAGGCTATTGAGAATGCCATTGCTTATAGCAACGGCCTTGTTTTTGTTTCCTTGGGGGACAAAAAAGAGTTTTTATTATCCTCTAATTGGACTTGCCCCAATGACAGCTTTGCTTTTCCTGAGATGGAGCCCCGCTTATTTTCTTTTAATTCTCCGCACGGAGCTTGTCCGTCCTGTTCAGGTCTAGGAAAGATTGGCTTTTATGCTAATGAAGCTTGTCCTCAATGTCAGGGCAAGCGACTCAGGGAGGAGGCCCTGTCTGTTAAAATTGGTGATAAAAATATTGCTGAAGTAACCGCCTTGTCACTGGAGAGGGCTAGTTCCTTTTTTGAAGTAGTTTTAGGAAATTTGAGCAATAGAGATTTAAATATTGTCTCAAATGTTATGCAGCAAATAATTGATAGATTGGAATTTTTAAATAAGGTTGGTCTGGGTTATTTGACTTTAAATAGGGAAGCTGAGACTTTGTCTGGTGGTGAGGCTCAAAGAATTCGCTTATCTTCTCAAATTGGCTCCCAATTATCCAGAACTTTATATATTTTAGATGAACCGACCATTGGTTTGCATGAAAGAGATACTTTTAAGTTGATTGAAACTTTAAAATCTCTAAGAGATAAGGGAAATACTGTTATTTTAGTAGAGCATGATGAGCAGACCATTATTAATTCCGACTATTTAGTTGATATTGGGCCTGAGGCTGGGGTTTATGGTGGTGAGATTGTGGCTATCGGTAGTACTAAAGATTTGCTCAAAAATGATAAAATTAATAATAAAAACAAAAAGTCTTTAACCTTAGATTATCTTAGTGGTCGAAAAAAAATAATTGTTCCTGCTAAAAGAAGATCGCAAAACAAAGGAATTATTAATATAAAAGGGGCTAGGGCTAATAATTTAAAGAATATTAATATAGAAATACCACTAGGAAGATTGATTGGTCTTTGTGGAGTGTCGGGTAGTGGAAAGTCTTCTTTGATGTATGATGTATTGTATAAAAATATTGCACAGATAAAGAATAATCCTGGAAAAAATAAGCTAATTGATGTCGCTGATATTAAGGGAGTCGAATATATAAATAAAGTTTCGGTTATTGATCAATCGCCAATTGGTCGAACTCCCAGGTCTAATCCAGCTACCTATACGGGAATATTTACGCCAATTAGAGATTTTTTTGCTGCTTTACCAGAGG
Organism: uncultured Gammaproteobacteria bacterium; assembly: GCA_964567645.1. Classification (GTDB taxonomy): domain Bacteria; phylum Patescibacteriota; class Patescibacteriia; order Patescibacteriales; family UBA12465. Next base: position 1,789 of record CAZMNE010000013.1, on the reverse strand, counting down.
CTAAAGAAAGGGGTTATAGTTTATCTCGTTTTTCTTTTAATCGGGCTGGTGGTCGTTGTGAAGCTTGTCAGGGAGCCGGTTTTAATTTAATAGAAATGCATTTTCTACCAGCTGTATTAGTAGAGTGCGAGGTTTGTCGTGGTAAAAGGTTTAATCGAGAAACTCTTCAAGTTGAATATAAGGGGCATAATATTTCTGATGTTTTGGACTTAAGTGTCGAGGAGGGTATAAAATTATTTGATGGAAATTATCATATTACTGATAAATTAAATATTTTAAAATCGGTTGGTCTTGGCTATATTAAATTGGGTCAGAGTGCTACCACTCTCTCTGGAGGTGAAGCTCAGAGGATTAAAATAGCCAAAGAGTTAACTTATGTTTTGGGACAAAAAACCTTGTATTTATTAGACGAGCCAACTACTGGACTTCATTATCGTGATATTGAATTATTACTTCAGGTTTTAAATAAATTGGTAGAAAAAGGACATACTGTTGTGGTTATTGAGCATAATATGCATATGCTTAAGTCGATGGATTATTTAATTGATTTAGGTCCAGATGGAGGAGAGAAAGGTGGATATTTATTGGCCAGTGGCGAACCCGAAGATTTGATTAGAAATGAAAAAAGTATTACTGGTAAATATTTAAAAGATTATTTAAAGTAGTTGACTTTTTTTAATGTTCGTGATAAAGTTTTTTGTTATTTAGTTCTTTAAAATGTTTAATTAGAAAATAAGAGTCATGGAAGTATTCGATTTATTTATTGTCATTTTACCAATTGTTTTGGTAATTTTGGTGAGATTTGTTTTAAACAACTCGCCTATTCCCGAAGATGATATTCGTCAAGCTCAAATAGAGTTGGACGAGATTTCCGAATTTAATAAAAAATATTTTGGCAAAGAAGTTTTTTATGACGCCAAAAGCGAGTTAATGTTTGGCAGAATTATGGTTAAGGGTGTAGTTCTCATTTTATTGGGAGCAATAGCCGCTATTTCAGCCTTTTTTCTTTTTAGGGCCGGATGTGTAAATCATCTTTTTGCTATGACGGTTTCGTCGATTTTTTTAATGGCATATGGATTAGCCTTGGCTAATCGACAAAAATATGTTCCACTCTTATTGTTTATTATCTTTGCCTTTTTCTTATTTTTTGTTGCTTATTACTTTAACTCTAATGGTTTGACAGTAAATCATCAAACGATGAAGGTGTCTTCTTCTGTTTTGATATTGGGGTTTTTGTTTTTTTTAATAATTCCTAGAATAGAAAGGGGAGAAAATGAATAATTATGAGCCCTGATATTAAGTCGGGGTTTTTTATTTGAGAAAATCAGCCGAAGTGCTATAATTTTAGTATGAATAAACTAAAAGAGACAATTAAAAATATACCAGCCAAACCAGGTATTTATTTCTGGCTTGATAATAAGGGTAAAGTTCTATATGTGGGGCGAGCTACTAGTCTTAAGAATCGCTTGAGTCAATACTTTTTGACTAATGTTGATTCTCGAATAAAAGAAATGGTGTCTCTTGCTAAAAAAATAAAGACAATCGAAACCAATACTTTGTTAGAGGCTATAATTTTAGAAGCTAAATATATAAAGAAATATTGGCCTAAGTATAACATTAAAGATCGTGATGATCGTTCTTTTATTTATATAATCATGCCTAAAAAAGAATTTCCTGCCCCTCTAATAATTAGGGGCAAGGATTTAATAAAACATTCAGAGGAGGATAATTATGTTTTTGGTCCTTATCAATCTTTTTCTTTAATCAAAAACGCTCTAAGAATAATAAG
>CAZMNE010000012.1:0-23113 GCA_964567645.1 uncultured Gammaproteobacteria bacterium | reverse complement strand
GGAAAACATCAATTTTTTTGTCGATAAAAACATAGATGATAATTCCTTAACAAAACAAAAACAGGAGATTTAATCTCCTGTTTTTTATATATCCGTTTACACTATTAAGCAGCTTTCTTATATTTATTTTCAGCTGACTTCAAATCTGAATATTTAGAATCTATATTATCAAAATTAACAACAAACTCTGCTTCTTTTATTATAGAGCCAGTTGTCCCAGCACTTCCTGAATAAGTTCTTCCATCGTCAATAGCTCTCTTTGTACTCTTAGAATAATTATTTTCATTATATTTTTCTCCAGACCTGACTGCTTGATTTACTTCCTGAACAAAATTACTGTCAACACCAATTGTTTTAGCTAAATCTGCAATCATTTGCTCGTAAATATTATCAAGATTTTTTTTATTACCAACAAGTTTGCTCCAAAAATTAGTTTCTTTATAGCCAGTTGCTTTTGATATCCTGTTTGATATACCATCAAGATGGTTTGTGCTACCAAAAACATTAGCATTTTTAACAAGCATCCTTAAGCTTAAAATTCTATTATCCATTTTTTCCTCCTCTAAAAAGCTTTTAATTTTTAGATTAATAGAGTTTTTAAACAGCTTATGGTCTTTAGACGAAGGATTTTGCGATTCTATAGATTTGCCCAATTTTTCAGCTAGTAATAAAACCATGCTATTATAAGATTTAATGGCAGTAGAGTCTTCTAATCCTTCGTTTAATTTTTTGATATCCTCTACTGAAATATTCAATTTTTGTAAACCTTCTGGAATTTTTATTCGTTCTGCCTGATTACCATCAACCTCAACAGTAACACCCACGGAGCCTTCTTTAAATTTATAAATCTTTTTTTGTGCTGCTCCAACACCCTCTTCGGCTTTAGATTCCTCCACTTTTTTAGAAGAAGCTAAATCAGCTTGAGCCTTTTCAAAAGCTTCGGCTTTACTAATAGTGTCTTGCACTTCGCTAGTACTCTCAACTTTACCTTCACCCTCTTCGGCTTTAGATTCCTCCACTTTTTTAGAAGAAGCTAAATCAGCTTGAGCCTTTTCAAAAGCTTCGGCTTTACTAATAGTGTCTTGCACTTCGCTAGTACTCTCAACTTTACCTTCTTCTTTTGTCTCTTTAATGTTAGTGTTTTCAAAATTCATATTGTTTTTATAAATAATTAATAAAACTTAGTTTTAATTAATTATTAGATTAATTATAGGCCTTAAATTAAAGTAATTTTATTTACTTCAATATTACTATGACTAAATTATATCATAAAATAGAAATTTAGTCAAGACCTATATTATAAATTATCCTCTATGCTTAATATAGCAAATAAAAACAAAAGTGTAAACCCTATTATTAATATATAAAAAATAAAAACGCTCCTGATTTTTTCAGAAGCGTCAATTGTTGAAGAATAGGTTCATGGTCACATGAACTTCTTCCTCAGAAGCATTTTTCCTTTTTTGGGCTTTGTCTAACCTTATAAAAAAGTTAGCATATTCCTCTGCCACTATAGAAGAATAAGTTAATATTTTTCCGGGTGGATACAGCTCTTCGTCTGTAATTCCATCCTGATAAATCTCCTTTAAGCTCTGCATAGCTTCATACAGATATTTTTTATCTATAAGAAACATGATGTGGTTGCTCAAAGAAAATTTTTCCCTGGCTTTCATTGTATATATATTTTTAGTTTTTTAATGTTCTAAGTATATTAAATTATTAACATAAAAATATAAAAAAGTCAACCCCTGTAAAATGTGGCTAAAACAAACAAAAAAACAGAAAACTATTTTTCTGTTTTTTAAAGAAATATTTGGTTTTAATTCTTTTAAACTTTTATTACTACTGGCAAAACCATCGGCCTTCTCTTAGTGGAAGTAAATAAAAATTGTCCAACTTCATTTCTAATTTTGTTTTTAATATAATCATCATCAGCCGGAGTGTTAGGATTCTTGTCCTTAACAATCATTTTAACTTTAGTTCTAGTTTTTTCAATTAAATCTCGATTTTCTTTCATATAAATAAAGCCACGAGAAATTAAATCGGGACTACCAATCAATTCTCCAGTTTTAGAATCAATAGTAACAATTGCGACTATCATTCCATCTTCGGCCATAACACGACGATCACGTAAGACTATACTAGAAACATCTCCCACTCCCAAACCATCAACCATAACATAATCAGTCGGAACCTTTTCTTTGGTTAGCTCCCCTAAAACTTCATATTTTTTATTAACAATCATTTTAGTTCCTTTTTTAAATTGAACCACCTGACCATTATCAGCTACAAAAATATTCTCTCGGGGGATTCCAATCTGCTCAGCTAATTCCGCATGGGCCTGAAGCATATAATGATTAGCCTCAATAGGCATAAAATATTGGGGCTTTACTAGACGCATCATCAATTTTAAATCTTCGGCTTTGGCATGGCCTCCAGCATGAATGTCCATCATTTTATAATGAATAATTTTAGCTCCCTGTCTCACCACCATATCCATTAAATTCTGGATACTTCTTTCGTTTCCAGGAATAACTGAAGATGAAAAAATTACAGTATCACCTGGTTTTAATCTAACAGTGCGATGTTCATTGTTAACAACTCTAGATAAAAAAGCATTGCTTTCTCCTTGAGCTCCCGTTCCAATGACAATAATTTTATCATCACGCAATCTATTAAGATCTTTATCTTCAACAACAATTTTAGGGTCAAATTTTAAATAGCCAATTTTATGAGCTACGTCAACATTATCATTCATGCTCCTGCCCTGAAGCGAAACTCGACGACCATATTTTTTAGCTAAATCAAATATTTTTTGAACACGACTCAATTGAGAAGCAAAAGTTCCAATAATAATACGTCCAGTTATTTTTTCAAATAATTTTCCCATTTCGTCTCCAATGGCTGACTCTGAAACTTGATAACCAGGATGAGTGGCATCAGTTGAATCTGACATTAAAAGCAAAATATTCTCGGCTCCCAATTGAGCAATCCGATTTAAATCAGCTGGCTTATCGTTAACTGGAGAAAAGTCAATTTTAAAATCACCAGTATGAATAACCTTCCCCAAGGGAGTGCTTATAATAATAGCGAAACAATCAGGGATAGAATGATTAACCCTTAAAAACTCAACTTGCAATTTATCAGAAATTTTGACTCGATCGTTTTCAGTAATTTCTTTAATTTTTAAAGTTGGGGCTTTCTTATATTCAGTCATTCTTTTTTGAACAAGACCAGCAGTCATCTTTCCCATAAACATTGGAGGATTGCCAATCTTCCCCATAATATGGGGTATTCCACCAATATGATCATAGTGACCATGAGTGATAAAAACAGCTTTAATTCGATCTATTTTATCCTCTAAATAAGTTGAATTAGGAATAATATAATCAATTCCAGGCATATCCTCTTCTGGAAATTGCAAACCCATATCAATAATAATAATTTCTTTTTCGTATTCAACAACTGTCATATTTCGACCCACTTCCTCCAGGCCACCTAAAACCATAATTCGAAGCTTACCGGTATTGTCTTGATTTTTAATTTCAACAACACCCTTAGCTGGTGAACTTTTTATTAATCTTGATCTATTACTAAAATTATTTTTTCCTTTATAAGTACTAATTCTATTTGTCCTAGAGCTATTTGTCCTAGAGCTATTTATTCTGGCATTATTACCAGAAACCAAAGAGCCTCCACTAGTACTATTACTGGATTTTTCTTTTGGTGCATTTAAAGACCGAACATTTTTAGAACGATCAGAAGAATAACTTCTATATTTATTTATCATAACAATAATTTGTTTTAATTATTTTAAAAATGAATTAAAACAAATAAATTAAATTTTATATTTGAGATTTAGAGTTTAATTTTTCTATCAACTTTTATATACCAACGAGAAACGTTATTAAAACGATCAGCTGGATTTAAAATGTTTTCGAAATCAAAACCCTTAATTTTTTTATTTTGTGTGTATGTGTAAGTTGGAAAATATAAGAAAATAACGGGAAAATCATCATTTAAAGTTTCTTGAAATTTTTTATATTTTTCTATCTTTTCTTCTTGGCTCAAAGAAACCCTAGCCTCTTCTAATAATTTATCAACCTCCTTATTTTTGTATTCAGAAATATTTAAACCATTTTCACCGATCTGAGAAGAATGCCAAAAAGCATAATTATCTTGATCTCCCCCTACCACCTGACTTAAAAGCAAGGCCTCAAAATTTTTCTGCTTAATAATATCAGTTTGAACTTGATTAGGATTTATTATTTTTACAAAAGTCTTAATTCCAACCTTTTCCCAAGAATCTTTTATAAATTCGGCTACCATAACATTATCAACTAAATCTACTGTTGTTAAGTTGATAGTCAAAAAATCATAAACCTTATCTTTATCGCTAGACTTTTTAAATCTCCAAGATCCTAAAATTTCTTCATCAGATAAAGATAACTTTCCAATAATATGTTTTTTAACTTCCCATTCGTTAATCAAGCTTAATTCCTCATTTTTTTTATTCAGATCATCAAGAAAATTATTACTAGCATCTTCAACTATAACATTTTCTTCATTTTCAGGGTCTATATCAGCTTGGTCATTTACTTCCTGATCTTGATTATCATCAATTTCTTTCTTTTGTTTTTCTAGATCAATTATATTTTTTATCAAAGATAATTCATCTTCGTTAATAGTTAAAAACCTCCAACCAAGCTCATTTAAAGAATTATTGGCTTCTTCGTAATTATAATCATATTTTTCAATAGAATTATTATATGAAGGACTGCTTGGTAAGATAGGGCTATGGGCTATTCCAGCATTTCCTGAAAAAATTTCATCACAAATTTTATTCTTATCAATTAACTTAGACAAAGTTTGACGAATTGTTTTATTATCCAAAGCTGAATTATTTTTTTTATTCAAAAAAATTGAAGTTATTTGTGGCAAACTTAATCTATTAAAATTTAATGAATTTTGTGAAACTAAATCAGTTTTTAAACTATGAGGCAAATAACTTATACCATCAACTTGATTATTATTTAAAGCCGCAATTAATTCACTATAATTATTAAAAAATTTTAAAATAATTTTACTAATATAAGGAACTTGATCAAAATATTCTTCATTAGCTATTAAAACGAATTCCTTTAAATCACCTGATTTATTTTTAACCAAGGATTTAAATTCATAAGGCCCTGAACCAATCGGCTTAATATTTAATTCATGCAAATAAGCGTTTTGCGGAGAAATACTAATCCATAAATTCTGCGGTAAAATACCAAAAGTTAATAGATCTAAAAAAGAAGAATAGGACTCAGTTAAAACAAATTTAATAGAATATTCATCTATTTTAGAAATACTAACTCCGGAGAAGGTGCTTCTCAAAGGAGATCCATAATCAGGATTCTTAATAGCCTCAAAGGTAAAAATAATGTCATCTGAATTTAAGCCTTCTCCATGATGCCATTTAACATTTTCTTTAACTTTAATTATATACTCTAAACCATTTTCACTAACAGAATAACTTTCCACCAAATCATTAACTAAAGCTCCTGAGCCATCTCTTTTAAATAAAGAAGAATAAATTAAGCGACTAATATCACTATCAACGTCTCTAGCCGAATTATATAAAGGATTAATATTTTTAGGAGAGCCAATTAAACCTTCAACATATTCACCACCAAAATCTGGACTAATAACTAGATGTTTTTGATAAAATCTAATTCCTAAAAAAATTAATGATCCAATAATTAAAAAAATTAAAATATTTAATATTTTTTTTTCTTTAGGTCCTAAAACTTTTTTAGTATACTTTAATTGTTTAAAATTAGGAATTTTTTTAGGAGACAAAGAATAAACTAATTTACGATCTAAATTTTCGAAAGAATTATTAATTTTTTCTCTTTTTTTTCTTTTAAAAAAAGAAAAAAGAATCGAAAAAATCTTTTTCTTTTCTTTTTTGTCTTTAGAAATATTCTTTTGTTCTTCTGACAAATTAGTAAAATTCACAATATAAAATTAAAAATAATTTTATTTATACAATAAAATTGATCCGAGAGAGATAGCAAAAAATAAAACTGCCAAAACAATAGTTAGAGCAAAGAGTTTTTTTTCAATGCCTCTTTTAGTTAAAAAAACCGCATTATTGCCTCCAAAAACTCCACCTAAAGCAGCTCCTTTATTTTGTAATAAAATAACAACAATGAGAAGTATTGATATTATAATTTGAGCTATTTTTATTTCTTTCATAATTTTAATTATTTAGAATTAACCTTTTCCACAATATTAGCTAAAATTTTCTTGTTATTAACAGCTAAATCAGCTAAAATTTTTCTATCTATTTCAATATTGTTTTTCTTTAAAGCGTCAATAAATCTAGAGTAAGACATTCCATGCTCTCTAACAAAAGCATTTATTTTTATTTGCCACAAACCTCGATTAGTTCTTTTCTTTTTTCGACGATCTGTAAAAGCATGAGCTCCGGCTTTGGTTTGAGCAGTTTTAGCTAGTTTAATTAACTTTTTTCTACCCCATTTAAAACCTTTAACTTGTTTTAAAAGTTTTCTTCTTCTTTTAACGTGAGTTGTCCCTCTTTTAACTCTTGGCATATAGAATATATAATCAAAAAATCAAAAACTAAAATTAAGTTGTTGGTTTTTTGTTCTTAATAAATTATTATTTATAAGGAGTTAATTTCTTAACTGTCTTTACTAAAGTGGCTGTCAACTCTAAATCTCTTCTTTTTTTTCTGGTAGTATTACCAGACTCCCTAGAATTAAAATGTCCTTGCCCACCTTTTCGATGCTTAACTTTATCTTTAGCTGTCTTAGTAAATCTTTTACTAGTAGCCTTGTGTGTCTTTATTTTTGGCATATTAATATAAAAAGCTAAAAAAACAGGCTACCTAAAACCTGAATTTAGCCAATCTTATTTTTTATTAACTAATATAATACTAAAGCCTCCTGGCTGTTTTGTCAAGGGCTGCTCTTCTTCTACCTTTATTTCTGGCTTATTTTTTAAATTATCAACAAACTCTGACATTACTTCCCGCGCTTTTTCAAAATGCTGTTTTTCTCTTCCCCTTAAAACCATATTAATCTTAATTTTGTTGTTTTTTAATAAAAACTTAAAAGCTTGCTCAACTCGAACATCAAGATCGTGTTTACTTATTCTTAAAGAAAGCTTAATATTTTTAGTTTCAACTTTTTTCTGCAGAACTTTTTGTTTGTGAACTTTTTTATCTTGCTCATATTTAAATTGGCCTAAGTCCAAAATTTTAACAACCGGAGGATAAATTTTAGGATTAACTTCAACCAAATCAAGACCAGTTTCCTGGGCCCGACTTAGGGCTTCAGCAAGTTTTAAAACACCAACACTTTCTCCGTTTTCATCAATTAAAAAAACTTCCTCAGCTTTTATTTTTTGATTAGCCCTGAAGTCTTTACTGAAATCTTTTTTAACATTTTTAGGAAATTTAAATTTTCTTCTCATTTTAGTTTTTTATTTATAAGATTAAGTTGAGCGGGTAACGGGAATCGAACCCGTCTCTCGACCTTGGCAAGGTCGCATAATAGCCACTATACGATACCCGCAAGAATATTAAAGTGCCGCGGGGGAGAATCGAACTCCCACGATATCGCTATCACTGGATTTTAAGTCCAGCGCGTCTACCAGTTCCGCCACCGCGGCATAAAAACACTTTTGTGGAGATGACGGGAATTGAACCCGTGTCTAACAAGTTTTTTTAAATAATTTTACAAAAATAGCTTAATTGATTTTTAATTATTATCTTAAAAATTAAGCAAAATAAGATAATAACGAGCTATCTAATCTTTCAATTTTAAAGGGATAGCACCAAAAAAATCTATCCTTATAAATTGCACCGGCGATTAGCTATAAGGAGTCACTAGACCGATGGCTATTGCTATTTATTAAGCAACAACAGGAGCGAAAGCTGGAACTTTCCATGAGAAAGCCGCTTTCTTGATTGTGTTTTTTACACTTATCTTTTTGAATACTTTTATTGTGGACATTCAACACATTTTGAATATTTAAAAAAATTCTCATTATCGAACCCAAAATCATCCCCTACATTCTTTTTATTTTTTGTTTTGTCAAAGTCCTGATATGTTTTTCAATATCCTTTTTCTTAGAATCCTCTCTTTTATCAAAAGCCTTTTTTCCTCGAACCACGGCTATCTCTAACTTGATAAAACTGCTCTTAGTATATAACTTAATAGGAATAACTGTCAAGCCCTTTTCTTGTTTTTTTCCAATTAAACGGTCCAATTCTTTCTTTTTTAATAAAATTTTACGAGGTCTTTCGGGATTATAATCCTCTCTTTTGCCGGCTGGTTTATAGAGAGGAATATAAGCATTAACTAAAAAAGCCTCCATTCTATTTTTATTATCTTCTCTGAAACTAATATATGCTCCTTTCAAATTAGCCTGCCCACTTCTTAAGGATTTTACTTCATAGCCAAACAAAACAATTCCAGCTTCATAGGTTTCTAGAATTTGATAATCAAAGCTTGCCTTTTTGTTTAGAGCTAATATCTTCATAAAATTTATAATTCAGAAATATCCTTACCATTTCGATCATAACCATCTTTATTATAACCATATTTATTGTACCCCTCCCGATTAAAGCCATCCTTATTGTATCCAGCTCGATTAAAGCCAGCTTGATCATATCCATCTTTATTATATCCCTCTCGATCTAAGCCTTGACGACTAAAGCCTTCATCATTAAAACCAAAACGATTATAGCCAAAGACATCATAACCTTCTGGATCGTAACCATTATCATAATCTTTAGCGACATAACCCCTTTTGGAAAAACCATTTTCATTAAAACCTTCTCGACTAAAACCTTCCTTATTAAAACCAAAGCGATCATATCCATCCTTGTCATAGCCGCCTTCACCCAAATCTTTTTGAAAATCTTTTCTAATTATTGCTGGATTTCGATAATATAAAAAATAAAATAAAATTCCAATTAAAGCAAAAATAATTACATAAACTGGAACATCTCCAAAAATCTCTGTTTTAAGAAAATCAAAGCTCATATGTTAATATTATACAATATTTTTAAGCTATATTCCACTCTTTTAATTTGTCAACTATTTTTTGATTTAATAAAAAATTAGATAAATAAGAGCGATAGGCTGGACTAGTAATATTTTTTACAGCCTCAGGACTATTGCCATATTTTGATTTTAGTCTATTTAATTCATTATCAATTTCTTTATCATCTAATTTAATTTTTTCTAATTTGGCAATCTCTTTTAACATTAAAGCACCTTTAACCCTCTTCACAGCGTTAGGCATCATCTCTATCATTAATTGCTCGTAATTCTTTCCAACACTTTTTAAATAATCTTCAAATTTACCGCCCTGAGAAACAATGTTTTGTTCAACTTCTTTCATCATTATCTCTGATTCATTTTTTATCAAATCTTCAGCAATGTCTCCAAATTTAGAGTTATCTAATATTTTATCCATAATTTTTATTTCTATCTTCTGATCATTTTCTCTCTTTTTTTGCTCTTCAATTGTAGTAGATAAATTTTTCTTTAATTCTTCAACACTCTTAAATTGAAACATTTTAGCTAAATCATCATTAATTTCTGGTATTTCTCGATTATAAATTTCTTTAATTTCAACTTTAAATTCAACCTTTTTCCCCGCTAAATTTTTTTGCCAATGCTTATCAGGATAAACTAAACTAAATTCCTTAGAATCTCCTTTTTTTAATCCAATTAAGTTTTTGTCAAAACCCTCTACAAAATAATTTTTACCAATCATAACTGTCACTTCAGGATTTTGTCCATCTTCTACCGGAACCTTATTTAAAAATAAATTAACCGAAGCAATAACTTTATCTCCCTCCTTTATAGGTTCTTCAGATATTTTTTCAATAGCTCGCATCTCTAATAAATCATTCATAACCTTATCAATTTCTTCTTGACTAGCCTTGACCTCCTCTTTTTTAAAAGCAAAATTTTTATAATCACCTAATTTAATCTCTGGCAAAGTAATAACTTTAATCTTGTATTCCAAAGGATTGCCCGGAGCTAATTTAGTAATATTTACCTCGGGTTGACCAACTACCTGTTTATCTTTAATATTTTCATCAATAACCTCGTAAATCTGTTTATTAATAACTAATTTAGCAGATTCTTCTAAAATAGCCATTTCACCAATTTTTTGTTTTAAAATCTCTACCGGAACTTTTCCGGGACGAAATCCCTCTATTTTAACTTCCTTTGACAATGATTCAGCCCCCTTAGAAATATAGGGAGTAAAATCTTCTACACTAACCTCAACGGTTAGCTCAATTTGTGATTTGTCTAAATCTTTTCGCAAAACTTTCATAATTTAAAAATTAATAATAATTTAGTTTTTTCATTATAACAGAAAAAAATAAAATTAAAAATAGGGGCATAAATCCCCCATTTTTAATATACTCTTAATTTGATTAAAAGAATAAAGGAACAAATACTAAAGAAATAATACTCATTAATTTAATTAAAATATTAAGCGCTGGACCAGAAGTGTCTTTAAAGGGATCTCCCACGGTATCACCAACCACAGCAGCCTTATGCGGATCGCTACCTTTTCCTCCTAGATTTCCAGCTTCAATATATTTTTTAGCATTATCCCAAGCACCCCCAGCATTAGCCATATAAATAGCTTGCAAAACTCCAACAATTAAAGCGCCGGCCAAAAGACCTCCTAGGGCTTCCTTTCCTAAAAAAGGAGTTAATCCCACCACCAAAGGAGCGGCAACTGCTAATAACCCAGGGACTATCATCTCCTTTAAAGCTGCTTTGGTACTAATATCCACACAACGTGCATATTCCGGCTTAGCTGTTCCCTCCATCAAACCAGCAATTTCTCTAAATTGACGACGTATTTCAGTTATTAAAGAAGCGGCTGCCTTACCAACAGCTTCCATAGTATGAGAAGTAAAAAAATAAGTTAACATACCACCAATAAATAGACCTGAAACAACCTTGGCATTAGTAATATCAATAACACTTAACCCCGCTACTTGAGTATAGGCTGTAAACAAGGCCAAAGATGTTAAGGCAGCACTACCAATAGCAAACCCTTTGCCAATAGCAGCGGTAGTATTACCCATAGAATCTAATTGATCGGTTACTTTACGAACTTCTGGCTCTAAATGAGCCATTTCAGCAATACCACCAGCATTATCAGCCACTGGACCATAAGCATCAACTGCTACGGTCATTCCGACAGTTGACAACATTCCAACAGCCGCAATAGCGATTCCATAAATACCAGCAAAATGATAAGAAACTAAAATCGTGGCCACAATCACAATAATTGGAAAAACTGTGCTCTTCATTCCAACTGACAACCCACTAATAATATTTGTGGCTGGGCCAGTCATGGAAGCTTTAGCAATTTCCCTAACTGGTTTAAAATGATCAGAAGTATAATATTCAGTGATTTTACCAATTAATACTCCGGCTACTAATCCGGCTACGATAGAATAGAAAGGACCAAAATTTTCAAAAATTCCTTGTCCAATAAAATATCTAACCAAGAAAAAGGCAGCTATCAAAACGACTAAAGCGCTAATCCAAATACCCCTTTCTAAAACAGCTCCTAAATTAGAATTTTCCTTTGCTCTAACAAAGAAAAAAGAAAAAATGGAAGCTAAAATACCAATTGACGCTATTAGAAGTGGTAACATAGCGCTACCAATTCCAAAAATAACAACCCCCAAAGTCATAGCAGCAATCATTGAACCAACATAAGACTCAAACAAATCTGCTCCCATTCCAGCTACATCACCAACATTGTCACCAACGTTGTCAGCTATAACTCCAGCGTTACGAGGATCATCTTCTGGAATTCCAGCCTCAATTTTTCCTACTAAATCTGAACCCACATCAGCTGCCTTAGTATAAATACCACCACCAACACGGGCAAATAAAGCGATTAAACTAGCTCCCAGGGCATAACCATTAACTACTGCTGGATCTTTTATAATTAAATATAAAACACTTAAACCTAGCAAACCAAAACCGGCCACCATCATACCCATAATAGTACCACTAGAGAAAGCTACTTTTAAAGCTGGATTAATCCCAGAACGAGCGGCTTGAGCTGTGCGAACATTAGCTGTAGTGGCCACCATCATACCAATATAACCAGCCAAAGCTGATAAAATTGCTCCAATAACAAAACTAAGAGCTGTTAAAGGATTAATGAAGATAAATAAAATTACTGCTAAAATAATAGCAAATACTGCTAAATATAAATATTCTCTCTTCAAAAAGGTTTTAGCGCCTTCTTGAATAGCCTTGGCAATTTCTTGCATTTTATCACTACCCTTATCTTTCTTAGAAACCACTTTAATTAATATGGCTCCAAAAATTATAGCCAACAAAGAGCTAGCTACAACAAAAATCTCCATCATAACTTTTCTTTCTAAAAATAAATTTAAGTTTTTTAAAATTAAAATTTATTTTAGAAAATTAATTATTTATATGTTTAATTTAAAATTTTATTTTTTAGCAACCTTTTTCTTCTCTGTTTTTTCTTTTTTAACTTCCTTTTTTTCTTTAGCGTCCTTATCTACTTTTTCCTTTTTTTCTACCTTTTTTTAACCTTCTTTTCTTTGATCTCTTTTACTTTTGACTGTTCAGAATTATCTTCATCTTTGATTTTTTCAATTTTTATATCTTCCTCCGGCTTATTATTTTCTTCCGCTAGATCTTCTGACTCTATAACGGGAACATCTTCTCCTTGGGCAAAAATATCTATTTTCCAACCAGTAAGACGAGCAGCTAATCTAACATTTTGCCCATTCTTACCGATAGCTAAAGATAATTTATCTTCGGCTACTTTAACAATAGCCTTTTTATTTTTTTCATCAATATCAATACTGGTAATTTTAGCTGGAGCTAAGGCATTGCTAATAAATTTAGCAGGATCATCACTATACTCAATAATGTCAACTTTTTCTCCCCCTAATTCACTGATAATAGTTTGAATACGAACACCTCTTTGACCAACGCAAGATCCAACTGGATCAATATTTTCTGAATCTGTATAAATAGCTACTTTAGATCTAGAACCAGCTTCTCTAGCTAGCCCCTTAATCTCAACTAGACCATTAGCAATTTCTGGAATTTCCATGGAGAATATTTGCCTAACTATTTCTTCTGATTTTCTAGAAAGAATTATTTCAGCACCTCTAACTCCAGATCGAACTTCTTTAATATAAACTTTTATTCTATTGCCAATATTATATCTTTCTCCCATAATTTGCTCATCCATTGGTAAAATACCGATAGCTTTTTCTAGGTCTATAAAAACTAAACGACCCTCAACTCTTTGAATGACGCCATTGACAACCTCTCCTTCCTGGTCTTTAAATTCATTAAAAACTGCTTCCTTCTCAATTTCTCTTAATTTTTGAATAATAACCTGTTTAGCGGTTTGAGCAGCCATACGACCATACCCCTCAGGTTGTTCTAACTCGAAAACAATTTCTTCGTCTATTTTAGCATCCTTTTTTATCAATAAAGCATCCTTTAGCTGAATTTCAGTTTTAGGATTAAATTTTTTTTCAGGCTCTTCCCCCTCCATTACTTCAACGGGATTATCCCTCCTATCAACTTTCTCTCCTCGATCTCTCTTTTCTAAGCTTTCTAATCTTCTTTGCTCCATTTCCTCTAATTCTTTTTGCTCTTCTTCGGTTAAATCTTCGACCACTGTTTTAATATCATAAATTTTAGTTCCACCAGTTTCGGGGTTAAAATTTACTTTTATATTCTGTAATTTATTACCATAATCTTTACGATAGGCAGCTGCTAAAGAAGCTTCGATGGCTGAAATAACCAAGTCATATTCTATTTTTTTCTCTTCGCAAACTTGTTTTATGGCACTTATTAATTCTGACATAATTTAAAAATTATTTATTAAATTAAAAGCTAATTGTATTATCAATTAGCTTTATATTATTATTATAGCAAGTTTTTTAAAAAATACAATATCTACATATCAATATCGACATAATAGCTATCATGAGGAGTTATATAGTTAGGACTTCCCGAAGAAATGGCCGCCAACCGTCTCATTATAAATAGAGTTACTGACCAGGCTAATATTATAATTACTAAGCCAATAATGGCATTTTTTAATATTTTTTGAGCACTTTTAACAGCTTCTTCGTTGCCGGCAGCAGTCATCCATTTAAAGCCAGCAAAAATAATTAAAACAACCAAAATTAAACCCATAATTGTTAAAGCAATATTAATAATTTTAACAATTCTAAGACGAACATCTTGGACATTAGAAGCATCTTCTCCAAAGGAAACACCTACCTCCCCCATTCCAACCTGAGAGTCCCAATAGCTATCCTGAGCTAAAACTGGTTTAAAATTACAAGAAAAAATAAACCCTAAAGAAAGAACTAATATTAAAAAAATATTTTTAGCTTTTTTCATAAAATTATGATAAGATTTTAATAATAATATTTTAATATCTTAATTATATATTATTTTTATAAAAAAAACAAATGGAGCTTAAGAAAAAAATAGCCCAAAACACTGTTGTTCAAATTATTGGGAAAGCCCTATCAACACTATTAGGAGTGATAGCCTTGGCTATCATGACCAGATATCTAGGAACCACTGGCTTTGGAGAATATTCAACTATCATTACTTTTGTTTCCTTTTTTGCTATGTCAGCTGATTTAGGGCTAACTTTAATTAGCGCCCAAATGATTAGTGATCCACAGGAAAATCAAAATAAAATTTTAAGTAATTTATTTTCGATTAGATTAATTTCGGCTCTAATATTACTAGGATTAGCTCCAATTATAGTTATATTCTTTCCTTATAATCATGTTATAAAAATTGGGGTTTTAATTGCCACCATTTCCTATATATTTCCAGCTTTAAACCAAATACTCATCGCTCTATTTCAAAAAACTTTAAAAATGGGCCAAGCTATGATTGCCGAAGTTATTGGTAAGGTTTTTTTAGTTATTACTATTTTTTTAGTTATTAAATTTAATCAAGGATTAAATGGAATTTTATGGGCCTCAGTTTTAAGTGCTGGAATTGGATTTTTATTAAATTGGATAATGGGCAAAAAAGAAGCTAAGATTATTTTAGCTTTTGATTTTGATATTTGGAAAAAAATTTGGAAGAAATCTTGGCCCCTGGCCACCACTATTATATTAAATTTATTATATCAAAAAGGTGATATAATTATTTTATCTTTGTTTAGAAAAATCGAAGATGTTGGAATTTATAGTGCCGCCTATCGAACTATTGAAGTTATTGGAACTATTCCTTATATGTTTGCCGGCATCATGCTGCCTCTTTTTACCTATAATTGGTTAAGCAAAAAAATTGATTTTTTCAAAAAAATATCTCAAAAATCTTTTGATTTTATGGTTATTTTAGCAATTCCCTTGGCTGTAGGCGCTCAATTTGTCTCCAGGGAAATTATAACCTTAATCGCTGGAACAGATTTTTCCGAAAGCGGACTAGCTTTACAATTTTTAATTATTTCAACTGCTCTTTTATTTATTAGTTGTATTTTTTCTCATTTAATAATTGCCGTTGATAAACAAAAAAAAATTATTGGCCTATATATTTTTACAGCTATTAGTTCTATAATATTATATTTAATATTAATTCCTAAGTTTTCTTATTTGGGCGCCTCCGTAGTAACTATTTATAGTAATTTAATAATTTTATTAGGCAGTTATTATTATGTAAAAAAATATACTAACTTTTCTCCAAAAATAAAAATAGTTTTTCGGTCTTTATTAGCTGCCCTAGGAATGTCTATTTTTATGTTTGTATTACCTAGGTCACTTTACCAAAACAATTTTTATTTGCTATTGATAATTTGCCTGGCTATGTTAATATACTTTTTCTTGCTATATTTATTAAAAGGAATAAATAAAGATGACCTGAAAACACTTTTACCAAATCTAGCAAAAAAATAATTTATAAATATAATTCTTTATGATGACAAAAAATGAAATACAAATTATCGAAGATAACAAGGATTATCTAATAATAAATAAGCCGGCCGGTTTAATTGTTCATGGCGGAGCCTCCATTAAAGAGCCCACCCTAGTTGATTGGTTACTAGAAGAATATCCCGAATTAAAAAATGTTGGCGAAGATCCTATTAGACCAGCTATTGTTCATCGACTCGACAAAGAAGCCAGTGGATTAATGATAATTACTAAAAATAATTCGGCCTTTGAATATTATAAAGAACAATTTAAGTCTAGAAAAATTGAAAAAGAATATTTAGCCTTAGTTTTTGGTAATTTAGATAAAAATGAAGATATTATTGATTTCCCTATTAAAAGGTCTAGTCAAGGACACAAAATGGCTTGTATACCAAAAACCAATAAAAACATAGATGGACAAGAAGATTTAGATGAAGAAAAAATTTGCAACAGAGCCCTGGGAAATATTCGAGCTCTGGAGAAATCTCGTCAAGCTATCACTGAATATTCAGTTATAAAAAGATTAATTAATTATACTTTAATAAAAGTAAGAATAAAGACCGGAAGAACCCATCAGATTAGAGTTCATTTTTCAGCCTATGGACACCCCTTAGTAGGAGATAATCTTTACGGCACCAAAAAAACAAAAATAAAAAACAATAAAATAAACTTAAATAGAATTTTTTTAATGTCTAGTCACCTAGGCTTTATTGACCAATTAGGAGAAAAAAAAGAATTTTCTATTGATCTTGGCCCTGATTTACAAGAAGCTTTATTAAAATTAAAATAATTTATTTTATTTTGAAAAAAAATTATCTCCAAATTTATCAATAAATCTATAAAATAAAACTAATCTTATTTTTAATCTAAAAATATGAAAAGAATAGTTTTATTTTTTTTTATTTTTTTAATATTCCCCCTAATAGTTTTAGCTCAAGAAAAAAATCAACCAATTTTAATAAATCAAATCATGTTAGAGCAAAGCTCTGGAGCAAAATTTGAATTTATTGAGCTTTATAATCCTAATAATCATCAAATTAATTTATCTAGTTTTAGTCTCAAAAAGAAAACAGCTAGCGGCAACGAAAGCAACTTAATATCAGCTAAAAACTTCCAAGGAATTATTTTCGCTAAATCTTATTTTTTAATTTCTAGCCCAGAATTTTGCCAGCAAATTGCTTGTGATCTAGAATATTCAACTAGTGCTTCCTTGGCTAAAAATAATACCGTTCTATTATATAACTCAGAAAAAAATATCTCCGACAAATTAGGCTGGGGGCAAAGTCAAGACTTCTATAAATCTCCAGCCGATAACCCAGAAAAAAATCAAATTTTAAAAAGAATAAAGATTGACATTGACTCACCAAATAATTCCGTTGATTTTTCTTTGCAAAAAGATTATTCAGAAATAAGAAACTCTCAAGGAAATATTATTAAAATAAATTTACCGAAAGACTCAGGAGACAAAAAAAATAATTCCAAAAATAATAAAAAAATAATTAGCCAAACCAATTTAAAAAATATTAAAAATTATAAAAATGGTGATACTATTATTATTAATGGGATTGTAACAGCCTTGCCAAATGTTTTAGGTTCCCAATATTTTTATATTCACGATCAATATAAAAACGATTCCGCTATTTATGGGCTACAAATATATAATTACAACAAATTATTTCCTGATCTTAAAACAGGCGATAAAATAGAAATAATTGGAGAGCTTTCAATAACTGGAGTAGAGCCATTTTTAAACTACAAAATAAAAACCAAAAAAGAAACTGATATAAAAATTTTATCCCCAAATAACTCCATTCCTAAACCACGGTTAGAAAAAATTTCTCAACTTCAAAATAATCAACTTGGTCAATTAAAAAAAATAAAAGGTGAAATTACTCAAAATAAAACTAATCAAATCTATCTAGATGACGGAGAACAAGAAATCTTAATAGAAATTAAAAAAAATAGTGGAATATCTAGCAAAATTTTATCAGAAGGAAAAACTTTTACTATAACTGGGATATTAGGAAATAAAAACAAAGAACTTAAAATAACGCCTCTAAGCCTATTAGACATTGAGGGCGAGACTATAACAGAAACGATTCCGGGAGAAATACTCAATAATAAAAATTGGGAAATAAAACCAGAAAATCAAAGGGGAAACTTTTTTAAATACCTAATAATTATTCTATCTTTTTTCGTCTTGTTATTTTTCTTTAAAATTGTTAAAATATAGTAGTTAATAATTAAAAATTAATATTACAAAAAAAGTATGAAAAAAGAAAAATTAGAAAAAAATGAAATTATTTTAGAAGAAGATTCTAAAAAAATAGAAAAAAATAATAAAAAAATTGTTTTTATATCAATTTCTGCTATAGTTTTAGCTTTAATTGGTTTAATGATTTTTAAATTTGCTCCAATCAATAATAAAAACTTAAAACCAGATGTAGCCAAGGTTAAGGCTGAAGAATTTATTAATAATAATTTAATGCTTCCCGGCACTAAAGCTACTATAACTGAAATTGTTGGAGAATACGGGCTATATAAAATAATGGTTGATGTTGGCTCTGGGGAAATAATTGAATCATATATTAGCCAAGATGGATTATTATTTTTCCCTCAAGCTATTAGCATGGAAGAATATGTTTCTGAGACAGGATCAATCGAGGCTAGCGAAGTTTCTAATAAACAAGAAAAATTGGACATTGAATTGTTTGTAATGAGTCATTGTCCTTATGGAACTCAGATGGAGAAAGCTTTATTGCCAGTAATCGAAGCCCTGGGGTCAAATGCTAATTTTGAATTAAAATTTAATACCTATGCCATGCATGATAAAGTTGAGCTAGACGAACAATTAACTCAATACTGCATTCAAAAAGAAGATAATACTAAATTAATTTCCTATCTAAATTGCTTTAATAAGGCTGGGGAATCAGATGTCTGTTTAACCGAAAACAATATTGATAAAAATAAAATTTCTACCTGCGTAAAAACTACTGACGAAGAATATAAAGTATCTGAAAATTATGCTGATCAAACCACTTGGCTGTCAGGAGATTATCCAATATTCCCTATTCATCAAGAAGACAATGAAAAATATGGAGTTCAAGGATCACCAACTTTAATTATTAATGGGGAAATGGTATCAGCTAGCCGCGATGCTAATAGTTTATTACAATTAGCTTGCTCCGGTTTTACAAATCAACCAATTGAATGTCAAACTGAGCTTTCTAGTACAATTCCTGATTATGGCTTTGGAGAATAAAAAACAAAAATCTATATAAAAAAATCGTGGTTATTAAGCCACGATTTTTTATTTAACAATATCAAATATTAAATTAACATTTACGATTTTTTTGTAGATGCGAAAAAATACTATAACTAGCCACGGCCCCTTCACTACAAGAGGTGATTACCTGACGAAAAGAAGCTGAATTAGTGGTAATATCTCCAGCCGCCCAAACTCCAGAAATATTAGTTTTTTGTTCTCTGTCGACAACCACATATCCTCTATCCAACTCCAAGGACAATTGATCTAATAAGACCACATCTGGTTCGGTCCCAATTTCTATAAACAAACCAGCTAAATCTAAATTTGAAATTTTATTTTCATCTTTAGTATTTTTTAACTCTATTGATTCAAGTTTCTCTTCTCCCTGAAGCTTAGAGACAGCCGAATTATAAATAATTTCAATTTTAGGATTATTCTTAACTTGATCAATCCAAACAACCTCGCCATTAAAACTGTCTCCTCTGGCTATTAAATAAACCTTTTGAGCAACCTCGGCTAAATATAAAGCAGCTGTTAAAGCACTATTACCACCACCAACCACTCCCACTATTTTTTCCTTAAAAAACATGGCGTCACAAGTAGCACAATAAGCCACGCCCTTGCCCAAATATTTAATTTCTTCTTCTAGTCCTAGTTTTCGATGTTTTGTTCCGGTAGCAATTAAAATATTTTTAGCAGAAAATGTTTTCTGAGATTGAGTCATCAATTGAAAAATTTCATTATCCTTTTCTATTTTAATAATTTTTTCCATAGACAAAATTTCTCCACCCAAATCTTTGGCATGTTTTTGAAATTTCTCCATTAATTCAAAACCACTAATTTCATTTTCTCCTGGAAAATTACAAACATTATGAGCTTCAGTAATCAAACCACCGGGAATCTCTCCTATCACTAAATGGTTCATCTTGTAACGAGAAGCGTAAATTGAAGCAGTAAGTCCCGCTGGACCAGCCCCAATAATAATTAGATCATAAATCATAAAAAATAAAATTAAATATTACCTCGTAACTTTTCGGCTCTAACAATTCTCTCTACTGCCAGAATATAAGCCGAAGTTCTAAGTTCAATTTTTTTATCAAACTCTAAATGCTTATTATAAACATTATTCCAAGCCCTAACCATCTTTTCTTGTAGCAAATTAGATAAATACTTTTCATCTAAAATATTACCAGTCCTGTTTTGACTCCACTCAAAATAGCTCACTAATACTCCTCCAGAATTAGCTAAAATATCTGGCACTACAATAGTCCCTTTTTCAAAAAGAATTTTATCAGCTTGATAATCAACCGGGCCATTAGCTATTTCAATAATATATTTAGCTTTAATTTTATTGGCATTTTTTTCAGTGATTTGATTTTCTAAAGCACTTAAAATTAAAATATCAACCTCTGATTCTAATAGCTCATCATTAGAAATAGCTTTATTCTCAGAGAAAGTTGAAACAATTCCATATTCTTCCTTAAACTTAACTAATTCGGTAATATTAATTCCATCATTATTGGAAGTGCCTCCTTGACTATCATTAACAGCTGTAATTTTAAAATCATCAGCAAATAACATTTTAGCTACATTTAAACCGGCATTACCAAATCCTTGAATAGCAATAGATAAATCTTTTTTATTTAAATCTAAAGTTTTTACTAATTGGGAGATGATAATATAAGCTCCTTTGGCAGTAGAATCACTTCTTAAGGCTATCCCGCCCAATTCTACCGGCTTGCCAGTTATCATAGCTGGCTGATGCTGACCAATATTTTTTTCGTATTGATCCAACATCCAAGACATAGTTTGAGGATTGGTATAAACATCAGGAGCAGAAATGTCCTTATCTTGACCCAAGACTTTATAGAAGGCATCAATATAAGCCCGGCTAACTTTTTCTAAAAAAATATTATCATATTCTTTAGGATTTATCTTAACTCCACCCTTAGCCCCACCATAAGGTAGTTCTAATAATGAATTTTTTAAACTCATCCAAAAAGATAAAGAACGAACCTCATCTTCGCTAACCTCAGGATGAAATCTAATTCCGCCCTTACCAGGACCCAAAGCTCGATTAGAAAGAATTCTCCAAGCAGGAAACTTTTTTCCATCAACTTCTATTTCTGAGTGAGAAATTTGTTTAGGGGTTAATAAATATTCAACCTCTTGATCATTTAAATCAATAAGACTTTTTAAATCATCAAAACGTTTGATGATATTATCAAAAACTGACATATTTTAAAATATTAATTTATTAAATCTTCTCACTAATCTCTTGTTCCAAAACTTCTTTAGACCTCATACCAATAAACTCTCCGATAATTTGGCCTCCTTTAAATAATTTCATATTAGGAATGCTTTGAATTTGGTATTGAACAGCCAAATCTTG
Organism: uncultured Gammaproteobacteria bacterium; assembly: GCA_964567645.1. Lineage (GTDB taxonomy): Bacteria > Patescibacteriota > Patescibacteriia > Patescibacteriales > UBA12465. The sequence goes on along the minus strand of CAZMNE010000012.1, from coordinate 1,438 downwards.
ATTTTGAGCATCTTCAGTATTAACCTTTACTACTTTTATTTTCCCCTCCATGGAAGAGGACAACTCGTCTAAAACTGGAGACATCATTTTGCAAGGCATACACCAAGGAGCCCAGAAATCTACTAAAACAGGCACATCTGATTCTAAGACTTCTTTGGAGAAATCATTTTTGTTAACATCTAATGCTTTACTCATACTTTTTTTAATTCATTAAAAAAATTTTAATAATAATTTTTAATAAATTTATTAAATTAATAATATTTATTTTTTTAAAATCTCTGAAACAATTTTTTTAATTTTTTCTTTGTTGCTAGGACATTGTTTAGAAAAACAAATATCAAATTCTTCTTCTAAAATTTTATCCATTAAAGAAGACAGACTTGATTTAACAGCCTTTAATTGAATAACGGAATCAAAGCAGCTAGTGTCTTTATTGGATAACATCTTTTTAACTCCTTCCAATTGTCCAATTATTATGTTTATTCTTTGTTCAGTGTTTCTCATATTTTTTTATTTGATAATATAATTTTATTATCTTTTTTAATAATAGCATATACCCCTATGGGGTGTCAAGGGATAATAAAAACGAGTGATTTTTCACTCGTTTTTGATATTTATATTTTATTTAAGAGAAAAAGAGATCTCAAAATTAGCTTAGCTAATTTTGAGCAAGGATTACTTATTTATTATTCAGTTCTCAAGCAACGAACCGAATAACCATTAGCCTGAAGGACATCATAGCGATTGACTCCAGCAATGCCAGATCCCAAGTAACGGCTCCAAGAGTTACCAGGATTATCCTCAGATGACGACCAGAAGCACGCGTCGCCTCCGAGACTATTGAAATCACCATTGCCATTGCGGTCACCGGCTGGCAAAGCATTAAATCCACTAGTTCCAAAATCAGTGCTTTGTCTCAATGCTCCGTTATTCCACAAATCATAACTTCCAGCTAATTTAGAGCCAGCATTAGTTCCTAAATGATTAGTTAAAGCAGTCCATTCAGCATCAGTTGGTACATGCCATCCCGTTGGACAAATGTTTACTTGATCAACAGCATACCAATTATATAATACTCCATAGGTAGAATAATTAGGTTGAGATTTAGCAGTAGCTAAATCACTTCCATAATAACCATAGACACCATAACCAGGCAATCCTGCTGTACTTGAAGCGACATAATCAGAATTATTATGAACCATTGGTAAATAGGCTAAGTTTTCTTTAAACCAACATTGACTTCCAATAGCCACGGTCTCATAGATCTTGCCATCTCTGGCATCGGTAATAGTAGATTCAGGGCAAACAAGCTCAGCAAACTCAGCCTCTACAGTTATATTACCACTAATATTAATATCAGTTCTAGGATTATCAGTTAAGTCGTCAGACCATTTAACAAAATGATAACCAGAATCAGCTACAGCGGTAACCTCTGTTC
>CAZMNE010000011.1:7790-25055 GCA_964567645.1 uncultured Gammaproteobacteria bacterium | reverse complement strand
AAATATTTTATTTTTTTATGTTTTGTGTTATAATTATTTTGTTATCCCTATTTCATAAGTTTTTTGTAAAAATATGAATAAAAACAAAAAAATACTATTTATTTTTTCTTTCTTTATTTTTTTAATTTTGATTATTTGGGTTTTTTTAGAAAATTCAAATTTTTCTATAAATAAAAATTCTTTTTTAGAAGAAAAAAAGATTCAAGAAGATTTTTTTTCAGAAAATAATTTTGAAGACCGAGAAAATATGATTAATCAAGAATTGTCTAAGGTTTTTAATATTGACAGAACAAAGGTTTCCGCCTTAATTGCCCAGGAGAGTGATAAATATGTAGTTGGTCTTTATTTTGTGAATACTGAAGAAGAAGCTCTTAGTGGTAAGTTTTTTGGAATCATAAACAATTCTATTGAAATTGTTTGGCATGGATCTAAAAAACCTGATTGTGAGGTTCTTTTAAAAAACAATTTTCCTCAAGAAATGATTCCGGACTGCTTTTAAAGATTATTTGACAAAAAGTTTTTATTTAAATATAATAAACTTGATCTTATAAATTATAATTATTTTAAACATAATTATCTCAATATAATTATTTTTTTTATTTAATGATATGCCAAAAAGAACATTTCAGCCGAACGCTAAAAGAGCTCAAAAAAAACATGGTTTTTTAAAAAGAATGAGTACTAAAGATGGTCAAGATATAATCAAAAAAAGAAAAGCTAAAGGAAGAAAACGTTTAACAAAATAATTTTTTGTTTATCTTGGTATAATAAAAACCTAAGATGCTAAACAAAGATAATCGTTTAAGAAAAAAAAGGGAGATAGAAGCTGTTTTTAAAAGTAAAAAATCATTTTATAGTGATTTTTTTGGTGTTAAAGCTATTAAAAATAATTTAGGAATAAATAGAGTTGTTATCATAATTTCCGCTAAGGTTAGCAAAAAAGCTGTTAATAGAAATAAAATAAAAAGAAGAATTAAGGCTGTTTTTATAAAAGAAAATATTAAAATGAAACAAGGCTTTGATTTTATGATTATTTTAAAAAAAGATATATCGAATAAAACCTTTTTAGAAATTAATGACCTTTTTATTTATTCTTTTAAAAAAATTGGTTTACTTTAATTATTATGATATATAATCTTGTTAAATTTTTTATAAATCTCCCTAGAAATATAATTATTTTTTTTATTAAAATATATCAAAAAACATTTTCTCCCGATCACGGAATGTTTAAGTTTTTTTTCCCTCATGGTGCTTGTCGATTTACCCCGACTTGCTCAGAATATGGAATACAGGCCTTTAGAAAATATGGGGTTATTAAGGGAGGAATAAAAACTATATGGAGAATAATGCGTTGTAATCCCTTTAATCCAGGGGGGCATGACCCTTTAAAATAAAAACTAATATAATTAATGTAATTTTATGAATACTTTTTTTCAAACTATCTTTTATCAACCAATTTTAAATCTTTTGGTTTTTTTATATAATACTTTCGGAGATTTAGGTTTGGCTATTATTTTTTTGACCTTAATAGTTAAGCTTATATTATTTCCTCTTTCAAAAAAATCAATTAAATCACAAAAATCTTTACAAGAGCTACAACCTAAAATAGATGAATTAAAAAAGAAGCACAAAGATGATAAACAGGCACAAAGTGTTGCTTTGATGGCTCTTTATAAAGAAAATAAAGTAAACCCATTTTCTTCTTGTTTACCACTTATTATTCAGTTACCTTTTTTCTTCGCTATTTTTAGGGTTTTTAAAGATGGTTTTGCTCAAAATCATTTAGACCTTCTTTATCCTTTTGTTAATAATCCCGAGATAATAAATACAGTTACTCTTAATTTCTTTGATTTATCAGAGAGAAACGTTATTTTAGCGATTTTAGCTGGTTTAGCTCAGTTTTGGCAAGGGAAAATGATTCAAGTTAAAAAACCTGAAATTAAAACAGAAGGGGCTAAGGATGAAAATATGCTTTCTGTTATGAACAAGCAAATGTTGTATGTTATGCCAGCGGTAACTGTTTTTATTGGATTAAGTTTTCCAGCTGGGCTTACATTATATTGGTTTTTAACAACCTTATTTACTGTTGCTCAACAAAAAATAGTTTTTTCAAAAAAGAAGTCTTCTGTTAAGGTTTTGAAATAATCTTAAATAAATTAAATATATATAAAAATGTTCTACGTAGAACATTTTTATTTTTTTAACATTTTAACCAAATTGTTCTACGTAGAACAATTTGGTTACTAACGTTTCTATGTTTTTTAAAAATAACATTATTTAGGCGCTTTGTTATTTTTAGTTATTTTTTGAAATATTATTTTTAAATTGTTCTACGTAGAACAATTTAAAAATAATATTTATACTGGCTTATTCAAAGCAATAATTTTTAATAAAAATAGCAAAATAAAAATGTTCTACGTAGAACATTTTTATTTTTATAAAGATAGAAATTAAGAATTATTCGAAGGACCTTTCTTTTCCAACTATAAAAGGAATTGATTTTTCTGATATTTTTATTATTGCCGGAAGTTTTTCTTGCAGGGAGTTATCTAGAATTAATTTATCTTTTTCGTTTTTTATCTCTATAGCCTTTCCTGATAAGTGAGTTTCATTTTTTAGCTTTGTTTTTATATATATATTTATTAGATTATCTTTTGGATTAACTAATTTTTTCTTTAAGTATTTTTTTGGAGGTATATTATAAAAGAATATATTACCAGATTTTTCTGTTAGAATTTTAAAAGAGTTGTTTATATATATTCTTGATCCCTCGTTCTTAATATAACTATTTTCTATAAAAAATTTATTATTAGCCTGAGCTAGCATAATATTTTCTATTCTTCTGCTAGACAAAATAAAGCAAGCCTCTTTTTCATTAAATATCCCCATTGATTCTGCTACAGAGTTATTTGGTCCTATGGGAATTAAAGAAACTGGAATATTTTGGCTAATATTAGCTAAAATATTTACAATATTGTTTATTGTTAAATTATTTCCTACTGAAATAATTGTTTTAGCTCCATTGTTTATCTCTTCTAGTAGGACTTCTTTTAAATTTTTGACATTTTTTAGATAAATTATTTTTCCTTGAAGGCTTAATTTATTTAATTCTTCTTCAGTTTTTTTTATTTTCTTTTTATATTTATCCGTAATTTCGTCATATAAAAAAATATTCATAATTTACTTTGTGTTTTTTTATTCAATAATATTGTTCTCTTCTGTATCCCTGGGAAGCATATTTTCTTTTTTGTTGTTTATAGAAACCTGGCCATTTATTTCAGCTCCTTTTTCTATGGATATTTGAAGACACTCAATATCTCCAAAAATTTTAGCTGATTCTCCTATAGCTAGATATCCATAAATTTTTAAGTTTCCATTGACATTTCCCTTAACAATCATTTCCTCAGCTTCAACATTGGCAGTTATTTTAGCTTTTTCTCCTACTAAAATAGCTCCTTTTGTTTTTATTTCTCCATCAAGAGATCCATTTATTATAACATTTCCATTATTTTCAAAGTGTCCCTTTACTTGAACCGACTCTCCAATAATAGTTTCGGCTTCATTAAAGTCGGTTGTTTTTTCATCTTTTTTAAACATAGTTTTTAATTTAATTTTTATTATAGGTTAGTTAAATATTATATTATAATTTTATGTTAATATTTGTTTTTTGTCAAAATTTTTTATAAGGTTGTATTTTTTTTAATTATGATTTATTATTTATATTAATAAATTTATTTAGTTCCCATAGTTTAATGGATAAAACAAGAACCTCCTAAGTTCTAGATCCACGTTCGATTCGTGGTGGGAATACTTTTTAATATTTGTTATTTTATTTTATTTATTATATAATTTATTTAGAAGTATTTTGGGCCTATAGCTCAGTTGGCTAGAGCGCTTGCATGGCATGCAAGAGGTCATGGGTTCGAGCCCCGTTAGGTCCACATTACCACTTTAACATTTTTTAATAGTATATTTTTTAAAAATAATTTTAAAAAGTTTCTGTCCATATTTTTGTGGACAAATATATTTTTATGGTATCTTTTTTGTCTAATATTAGCGAAATTAAAATAGTGGAAAAGATGTTAATTTCTTATTAGTTTTTATAAATAAAATATAATTATGACAAGCAATAAAAAATTTTATTTAGTTTCAGTTGATATGGGATATGGCCATCAAAGAGCCGCTTATCCTTTTTTGAGCGTTGCTCAGGGTGGCGTTATTACAGCAAATAATTATAAGGGAGCGAGTGATAAGGAAAAGAAAATTTGGAAAAAAGATCGGGAGAGTTATGAATTAATTTCAAAATTTAAAGCTATACCTATTTTTGGTGGAGCAATCTTTTCTGTTATGGATTATTTTCAAAAGATTGATCCATTTTACCCTCGAAGAGATTTGTCAGAAAATAGTTTTCAGCAAAAATATTTTTTTAAAAAAATTAAAAATGGTTTAGGGAAAAATTTAATAGATGAATTAAATAAAAATCCATTGCCACTAGTTACAACTTTTTTTGCAGCAGTATATTTTGCTGAATATTATAATTATAAAGGGCCAGTCTATTGTGTTATTTGTGATGCTGACATTTCTCGAGCTTGGGCTCCTCTAAATCCTAAAAATAGTAATACTAAATATTTAGTTCCTAATCAAAGGGTTAAAGAAAGGTTGCAATTATATGGAGTTAAAGAAGAAAATATATATGTTACTGGTTTTCCCTTACCAAAAGAAAATATTGGAGACAATCAAAATGTATTAAAAGAAGATTTAATAAAAAGATTGGCAGTTTTAGATCCTTCTAAGGCTTATCGTAATAAATATGAAAAACTAATAGAAGGATATTTGTGTCCAAAAGAAAAAATAGATGGAGCTAATAGGGTTTTAACTCTTACTTTTGCCGTTGGTGGAGCTGGAGCCCAAAAAAAAATAGGTAAAATTATTTTAGAAAGATTAAAGAATAAAGTAGAAGAGGGTAAAATAAAAATTAATTTAATAGCCGGATCTAGGCTAGATGTTTATAATTTTTATTCTAAGGCTTTAAAAGAAAATTTTTTACATAATAATGAAAATGTAAAGCTATTATATAATAGTGATAAAATGGAGTATTTTAAAGAATTTAATATTCTTTTAAGAAATACAGATATATTGTGGACCAAACCCTCAGAACTTAGTTTTTATAGTGGACTAGGCATTCCTATTATAATGTCGGAACCAATCGGGTCTCAGGAACATTATAATAGAAGATGGCTTTTGGGTATTGGAGCTGGAGTTGATAGCAAAAATCCAAATCATGTTGATGAATGGTTGTTTGATTTTTTAAATTCTGGCTGGTTGGCCAAAGCGGCCATGAGTGGTTTTTTAAATGCTCCTAAAATGGGAACTTACAATATTGAAAATATTGTCTTACATGGCAAGATTAATGAAATAGAAAGAGTTAGAATAATGTAAAATTAAATAAATATTATAAAATAAAAAAACAGGAGAAAATTCCTGTTTTTTATAATGAGCGGGTAGGGGGAATCGAACCCCCATCCTCAGCTTGGAAGGCTGATATAAAAGCCATTATACGATACCCGCAAATGCGGAACGGACGGGACTCGAACCCGCGACCTCCTGCGTGACAGGCAGGCGTTCTAAACCAACTGAACTACCGCTCCATTAACAAAAAAATAATAGCAAATATTTTAGACCTTGTCAAAAGTGTTTTTATTGTTTATAATATAATATATAAAATTGATACAAAAATCAATAGTTTATTTTTTATTAAAAAAATATGATTAATGGTATTGAAAAAATAAAAGCAGGATTGATTCAAAAAAAACAACAATTATTGCAAGATTTACAAGATTTATCTAAAAAAGATCCACACGAGACTGATAACAGAACTGCTAGTTTTCCTGAATATGGAGATAAGCCCGATGAAAATGCTCAAGAAATCAGTGAATATTCTACCGTAGTTATGGCTGAAAAAGTTTTGGAAAAATCTATTAAAGAAATCGATGATGCTTTAAAAAGGATTGAAAATAATACTTATGGAGTTTGTAAGTATTGTAAAAAAGAAATAGGTGAAAAAAGATTAATGGCTAGACCAACGGCTAGTTCTTGCATTGATTGCAAAACCAAACTTCAGGAAGAAAATGATTAATTTTTTAAAAGAAAAAAAATATTTTAGCATAGTTATTATTATAACTATGCTTTTTGTTTTAGATAGATATTTAAAATTTCTATCAATTAATTTAAAAAATGATTTTATTTTGTTAAAAGATTGGTTAGTTTTTACTTTTTATTCTAATAAATATATTTCTTTTTCTATTCCTATAGAAGGAGTTTTTTTAAAAATCTTTTTAATCTTTTTAATCTTTTTAATTTTAATTAATTTATTTTTATTAACAAGGAAAAACCAAAAAATAGAGTTTTTGGGTTGGTTGGCTATTTTTTTTGGGGCTGTTAGTAATTTTATAGATAGAATAAAATTTTCTTATGTAATCGATTATTTAGATTTAAAATATTTTACAGTTTTTAATTTAGCAGATTCTTTAATTTTTATTGGATGTTTAGTAGTAATTTTTTGTAATTTTAAATTTAACAAAAAATCAAAATTTTAAAATTGACTTTTGTTTGGTAGTTTGATAAATTATCTCATATAGGTCCCTGTAGTTCAATGGATAGAACATCAGCCTTCTAAGCTGAATATCTAGGTTCGATTCCTAGCGGGGATACGTTTTTTAAAATAATTTTTTATTATGTTTTATCTTTTTCTTTTAATTGCTGTTTTTTTAGTAATTATAATCATTTTAGCTTCTATACAATTTTATAATATTGTTTTTAGGGGGTTTGCTCCTTTTATATCGACTAAATTTAATGCTATTTTATCAATTTTGAAAGAACTAGATTTAAGTGGGGAAGAGACTGTTTATGAGTTGGGGGCTGGAAAAGCCGGGTTTTTAAGAGCGGTTGAGCAAAGGTTTAATATTAGTAATTTAATTGGAGTAGAATATTCTTGGTGGCCATATTTATTGGCTAAGATGCAAATAATTATTTCTGGTAGCAAAATACAAATAATTAGAAAGGATATTTTTAAGGTTAATTTAAAAGAAGCTAATATTATTTATTGTTTTTTGAGCCCTGAAATGATGGAAAAATTAGAAAATAAATTTAAAGAAGAATGTCAAAAAGGAACTCTTATTATTAGTTATCATTTTAGAATGAAAAACCTAGAACCAGAAAAGGTTATAAAAGAGAGTGATAATAATATTTATTTTTATCGAATTTAATTTCGATTTATGGTGGCTATGGTTTAGCGGCTAGAACGCCGGGTTGTGGTCCCGGTAGGGAGGGTTCGATTCCCTCTAGCCACCCAGAAATAAAGACCTATCTAAATCTCAACAAATAGGTCTTTTTATATACCTAAAATAACAAATAAAGGTTCTAACCTTTATTTTTTTTGTTTATTAATAAAGATATTTTTTAAAAAACCAGTTTTAGTAACAGAATTTAAGCAAGTATTTACAAAATTTGTTCCAATTGCAGCAATTAGGGTTACATTCTGGGTTTAGATCTAATATAATATGGTGGTTTCAATAATATTTTATACCTTAATGGCAATACATATCGTTTTGCTGTTTGTATAAATGTTAAGAAGTTTAATCCCGCACTCAAATAAGTCGGGATTTTTTATTTAATATATAGTGAGTTAAGGGGTAGGGCAAACTTGTGGAATATACTTTATCTCCATCAACTCAGTTCTAATATTCTCCACGAAGCCCACTTCTTGCATATTTATTTAGTTCATAGTATACTATGAACTATGAACCAAGTAAACACAAAAAAACAAAAGACCTCAGAAAAAATATTAGACATTATTTCTAAAAAAGGCCGAATAAGCGCTAATGAGTTATCAGAAATTTTAGAGATAAGTCCGCGAGCTATTTTTAAACAATTGGCCAGGTTAATATTGGATAATAAAATTGATAAGATAGGCCGTCCTCCTAAGGTTTTTTATTTTATTAAAAAAGAAAAGATCGCAGAAGATAAAATTAATCTAGATAATAAAACAAAGAAAATTATTGAAGAAAATTATTTAATTATTACTCCTTCAGGTAAACGTAAGAGCGGAATAGAGGGATTTGTCTATTGGTGTAATAAAAATAAATTACCAATTGAAAAAACTGCCCAAGAATATATAGAGACTTTTAAAAAATATGAAAAATTTAAGAAAAATAGCTTAATAAGCGGAATGACCAAGATTAAAAATACTTTTAAAAAAACTGCTTTGAAAAATTTATTTTATTTGGATTTTTATAGTATTGAACGATTTGGTAAAACTAAGCTAGGACAGCTATTGCTTTATGCCAAGCAAAGTCAAGATAAAAAATTAATGAAAGAGCTGATAGATATAATAAGGCCACAAATTAATGAAATTATTATTCAATATAAGATAGATGGAGTTGGATTTATTCCCCCGACAGTAAAAAGAGAAAATCAATTTATGAAGTTTTTGGAGAATAATTTGCATTTACAAACTAGATTGGTAAAAATAAGTAAAGCTAGAACTGATATTATGGTTCCTCAAAAAACATTAAATAAGCTTGAAGACCGTATAGACAATGCCAAAAAGACCATTATTGTTGAGGATCGCTTGCAATATAATAATATTTTATTAATAGATGATGCTGTTGGCTCGGGGGCGACCTTGAATGAAACAGCCACTCAAATTAAAGAAAGTGGAATAACTAAAAATATTATTGGACTAGCTATAACAGGCAGTTTTAAAGGATTTGATGTTATAAGTGAGGTTTAATGTTATCTTTTTTATAATAAGTTACGCGGTAGGTTGAATTATGGGAATATACTTTATCTCTATAAACTCAGTTCTAATGTTCTCCACGAAGCCACCCATTGAGCAGAAACGAGGTAATTAGCTTCGTTTTTTGTTTTATATAAGCCAATTTTCGTTGGTTTTAACCGTTTGTTTTCAATTTTGCTATTTTTTTCTAGGCTAGAAATAGGAATTATCCAATTAATTGGGTTTATCTCTATTTTACTGTCTTTTAAAGCCTTAAAATCTAATCCAAATATTAATTGTTTTTAATGTAGGGGGGTGAATATTGACAGGTTAATATTAACCTGCTAATATATAAATATGAATAATTTATCAAAAGAAACAAATAAGATTTTAGAAATAATAGAAAGGTTTGGTCCGATTCGATCTTCGGAAGTTGTTAAAATTTCTAAAATTTCTATTAAAAATATATATAAACATTTAAATAGGCTTTTAGATGAAGATTTAATTAAGAAAGATGGGCATACCCCCAAAGTTTTTTATTCTATTAAATTAAAGGAAAATATTAATTTTGTAGCTAAAGATATTAAGGATTATTTTATTGAGCAGAATTATATCTATCTTTCTCCTAGCGGTGACATAGCTCGAGGAGTTCAAGGTTTTTATACCTGGTGCTCTAAAAATAATTTTGATTTTGAAAAAGAAAAAAACAATTTTTATAAAAAATTAAAAATATTGCAAAAAAATAAAAAAAATAATTTATTTTCAGCTAAAAATAAAATATTGGCTGGCAAAAAAAATGTATATTTAGATGATATATTTTTTAGCGATTTTTATACTTTTGATTATTTTGGAAAAACAAAATTAGGCCAATTAGTTTATTTGGGAAAAACTTCTCAAAATAGAAAAATTATTAAGGAGATTGTAACAATCATTGGCCCGGTGATAAAGAATCTAATAAAAAATAAAAAGATAAGCTTAGTTGGTTTTGTTCCTCCAACCATAGATAGAAAAACTCAATTTATGGACGTTTTTAAAAAAGAGATAGATGTTAAATTAAATAATGTTATTATTAATAAAACATCTAATAGTATAAAAATACCCCAAAAAACACTTAGGAGATTAGAGGACAGAATTATAAATGCTAGAGATACTATTTCTGTTAAGCCAGATCAAGAAATGAATGGAAATGTTTTAATTATTGATGACGCAACTGGATCAGGAGCAACTCTAAATGAAATAGCTAAAAAAATAAAGACTATAAATAAAAACGCGAAGGTTTTTGGCTATTCTGTTGTTGGTAGTTATAAAAATTTTGATGTTATTAGCGAAGTTTAATATTATTTACTATTTTTTTATTTTTTAATATCTTCTATAATTAGATTTTTTTGGTTCAAAACAATAGTGAGTTAAGGGGCGGGTAAAATTGCAGGAATATATCTAACATTCATAAGCTTGGTTCTAATATACTCCACGAAGCCCCCCCAGTTCTAAAAGACCTATCTAATTATCAATAAATAGGTCTTTTTATATATCTAAAATAACAAATAAAAGTTCTAACCCGCATCTTTTTATTTATATTAATAAAAATACTTTTTTAAAGACCAAGATTAGAGAAGAGCCTAAATGTTTACAGTTGACAGTAAACTGTAAACCATAAATTATTTTATCAATTAAAAAAAAGTGGGCATTTAATGCCCACTTTTTGAGGTATAGCTCAATTAAATACCCACTTCTTTGATTTACTTATTTTTCATTTTTAGTCTTTTAATTGGTCTAGAGCAGAAGATTAATATTGTGCCATTTTTATCCCTAAAAACCTTTTTCTCACTTTTTATTGAATTGTCGATAAATATTTTTGTTATAGGGCTTTTTTCTCCTGAATTTTTTTTATCTATGTTTAAAACAAATTTCATTATTGGTTTTTCTGGATTAGGATAATAACTTACTAATAAGTCTTTGTCTTTAAAAACTTCTTTTTTCCACTTAAAGTCGCAGTTTATTGCTTTTTTATGAATCATTTTGGCAAAGTCTTCGGGAAAGTTTTGCTTAAATTCATCCATTGCTTCATTAATTTGTTCTTCTGATAGTTTTTTATCTCCGATAAACTGGCCCTCCTTATTAATATATTTTTTTACTACATCTTGAAGTGATTTTTTTTCAAATTCAGTAAAGTCTTTTCTTTCTTTGGGTTCAAATGATAAAAGTTCTTTTTCCTCAAATTGTGTTGTTGCATTATAATCAACATCATCTTCTTTTTTGGTAAAATTATATAAACTATATTCTTCTGCAAACTTATCTATGTCATAATTAGATAAAGGTGTTTCTGTCTTTTTTTCAAAAGGTTTGTTGGAATAACTTTTTTTGTTAATTGGATCATAATTTGGATCCTCCATCATTTTTTTTAAATCACTGGCCTCCATTTTTTTAGTTTCTTCAGATAATTTTTCAGATTTTTTAATTTTTCCTTCATTTGAAACTAATCCCTGCTCTTTCATAAAGTCTCCAATAGTTGCTTTTTTTATTTCTGGCATAATTTTTTGTTTAATTTTTAAGATTATTTTTGATAGTTATATTATACTAATTTTTAGCTATTTTGTCAATAGCAAGAATGTTTTAAGTATATCTTTATTATATATTAAAAAGGTATTTTTTCCAATTGTTTGAGTTTATTCCTTTTATTTTTTTAGCTTTTTTAATTTTATATTTTTCAATAGCGGTTCTCCTTAGCTCTTTTAAGTAGGCTCCGCAACCAAGTTCTTTGCCCAAATCATTGGCTATTGTTCTAATATAGGTTCCACTAGAACAGTAAATATCTAATTGAAGTTCGGGCCAATTATATTTTTTAATTTTGACATAGAAAATCTTTATTGATTGAGGTTTTCTTTCTATCTCTATATTTTTTCTAGCTAATTCGTATAATCTCTTGCCGTTTATTTTTTTAGCACTATACATTGGAGGGATTTGTTCGGTTTGATTTTTAATTTTTAATATAGCTTTTTTGATTTTTTGTTTAGGTATTTTTTCTCCATAATAATTTGATATTATTTTTCCATCTCGATCATAGGTGTCTGTTTCTTTTCCCAATATTATAGTAGCTAAATATTTTTTATCTAATTTTACGAATTTTTCTATTTTTTTAGTGGCTCTTCTATCAATAGCTACAATCATTAGGCCAGAAGCAAAAGGATCGAGCGTGCCAGCATGACCAATTTTTTTAATTCCAGTTATTTTTCGAAGTTTATATATAATATCATGAGAAGTTGGTCCCGTCTCTTTGTCTATTAATATAAATCCAAAATCTTTTTTAGTTTTACATAATCTTATCATTTTTATATATTAACAGAGTTTTAAAAAAAATAAAATTATGATAGTATAGAATTAGTTTTTAAAATAATTATAATAAATATGATGGAAAAAAATTTAAGCCTAGATAAATATAAAATTGCTTATTTGAGCATGGAAATTGCCTTAGAGAGTGATATTAAAACATATGCCGGCGGTTTAGGTGTTTTGGCGGGGGACACTTTAAAGTCTGGCGCTGATCTTAGAATCCCGATGGTTGGAATTACTTTATTAAATGATCAAGGGTATTTTAAACAAAAAATAAATAAAAACGGAGAACAAATAGAGTTGCCAGTTAATTATAATTTTTCTAAATTAAGTAAAATAAAAAAAACAATAATTGTTAAGGTTGGTTCTGACAATATTAAGGTTGGTGCTTTTAAATATGACATTATTGGTAAAAGCGGATTTCGGGTTCCAGTATATTTATTGAATACTAACATAAAAGGTAATAAAAAAAAGTATTTAAATTTAACTGGACAATTATATAAGGCGGATAAAGAATATCGTTTAATGCAAGAAATTATTTTAGGTCGTGGTGGGGTTAAAATTTTAAAAGCTTTAGGATATAAAAATATTAATAAGTTTCATATAAACGAGGGCCATGGTAGTTTAGCGGCCGTAGAATTGTTTTTAAAATCAAAAGCTAAGACAATTAAAAATAAAATAAAGGATGTTCAAAATAAGTGTTTGTTTACTACTCATACCCCCATTCAGGCTGGACATGATGTCTTTCCTTTAGATTTTTTTAAAAAATTTCAAAAAGACTTTCCTTTTAAGTTGCCAGGGCTTGTAAAGGGAGAGGAAATTAATATGACCAGAATTGGACTTTATTTTAGCCATTATATTAACGGGGTGGCTATGAGCCATCAAGAGGTTTCTGTTAAAATGTTTCCTGAATATCCAATTTATTCAATTACTAATGGAGTTCATTCTGAAACTTGGACTTGTGATGAGTTTAAAAAAATATATGATAAATATATTCCTAATTGGAGAAATTCTAGCCTGTCATTAAGAAATGCCTTTGGGATTCCTTTGTCAATTATTTGGAAAACTCATCAAGAAGCTAAAAACAAATTAATAAAATATATCTATAAAAAACAAAAAATAAAATTAGATTTAAATGTTTTTACTATTGGGTTTGCCCGAAGGTTTACTGGTTATAAAAGATCAAATTTATTATTTTATGATATGAAAAAATTATTAGAAATTCATAAAAAAGTAGGAAAAATTCAAATCATATATGCCGGAAAGGCTCATCCTAACGATCATGACGGGAAAGAAATGATAAAGCATATTCATGAAATTAAGAAAAAATATAAAGATGAAATAAAAATAGTTTTTTTAGAGGGATATGAGATGAATTTAGCTAAAATACTAATAGCCGGAGTTGATATTTGGCTCAACACTCCACTTCCGCCTAATGAGGCTTCTGGGACTAGCGGAATGAAGGCTGCTCATAATGGGGTACCTCATTTTAGCACCTTAGACGGTTGGTGGATAGAGGGATTTATTAATAGAAAAACTGGCTGGGCGATTGGACAGAGACGCCCACACTTAGATTTAAAAAATTTAGACAAAAACGATGCTGAAAGTTTGTATTATAGATTAGAAAAAAGGATTTTACCTCGTTATTATAATTTTCCCGATAGATGGAGAGAAACTATGAGGCACACTATTGCTGTTAACGCTTCCTTTTTTAATACTGAAAGAATGTTACAACAATACATTCAAGAGGCTTATTTATAATTTAATAAGATTAAATATAAAAAAATGAATAATAATTTAAAAGATTTTAATTATGGGATTGATTGGCATTCTTTGGATATAAAGGATATTTTTAAAAAATTAGATTCTTCAGAAAATGGACTTTCTTCTAATGATATTTTTTCTCGTCAAAAAGAGTTTGGCTTGAATAAATTGCCAACCAGAAAAGTTCCTGGAATTTTTTTAATTTTTTTTCGTCAATTTTTAAGTCCTTTGATTTATATTTTAATTTTTGCTGGGGCAATTTCTTTAGTCTTGGGGGAGTTTGTTGATGCTATTTTTATTTTTGGCGTTATTATTTTCAACTCCATTCTAGGAACTTGGCAGGAAAACAAAGCTGAAAAAAATGCGGCTGCCCTACAAAATCTTTTAAAAATAAAAGCCTATGTTCGAAGACATGGTTTTGAAAAAAGTATTAATGCTGAAGATTTAGTAATCGGGGATATTGTTTTTTTGGAATCTGGTGATAAAGTTCCAGCAGATATTCGTTTATTTGAAAGTAAAGGACTGCAAATAGATCAGTCATTTTTGACTGGAGAATCGGAATTAGTTTCTAAAAGCTCAGAAAAGAATAAAAAAGAAGAACCATTAAATTCTCGCTCTAATATGGTTTTTGCTGGATCAGCTGTTGCTTCTGGTCGAGCTTGGGGAGTAGTAGTCGAAACAGGTTTAAAAACTGAAGTTGGAAAAATTGCTGAAATTGTAACATCTGCTCAAAAAACTAAACCCCCACTAATTCTTAGAATGGAAAATTTTAATAAAAAAATTTCTTTTGTTATTTTATTTTTTTGTTTTATTTTAGCCGCTATTACTATTTATAAAGGGTTTAATCCTAAAGAGGCCTTTTTCTTGGTAGTGGCCTTGGCTGTTTCGGCTATACCAGAAGGTTTGCCGGTAGCCTTAACAGTGGCTTTGTCAGTAGCAACTACCAGAATGTCTAAAAAAAATGTGATTGTTAGAAAACTGACAGCGGTTGAGGGTCTTGGTAGCTGTACTATGATCGCTAGTGATAAAACTGGAACCTTAACTGTTAATCAGCAAACTGCTAAATTAATTTATTTACCATCAGAAATAACTTTAAAAATTACTGGTCAAGGATATAATGGAGTTGGCGAGATTGAAGATTATAATAATTTAAAAAAAGATGATAAGTCAAGTTTAATAAAAATGATTAGATCGGTTGTCATAGCTAACGAAGCCAGATTGTGGCGATCTAAAAAGGTTTGGCACAGTCATGGTGATTCTATGGACATAGCTTTTTTATCTATTGCCTATAAAGCAGGCTTTAAATTAGAAGAAATTAAAGATTCAGTTGATGAATTACTAGATATTTCTTATGAGTCAGAACGTCGTTATGCCGCTAAAATTTACTTTGATAAAATGGAGAAAAAAAATAAGATTTCTCTTAAGGGTTCAGTTGATAAAGTTTTAGACTTCTGTTCTTTTATAAAAATTAATAATCAAAAAATTTCTATTGATAAAAGTTTTGTTAAAAAGAAGGGGGTGGAGCTAGCTTCTTTGGGATATCGTGTTTTGGCTGTGGCTGAAGGTGAATATGATTTTGAAAATGGAACAACTCTAAAAAATTTTAGCGATAAAAAAATAAAAAATTTAGAATTTTTGTCTTTAGTTTGTTTTATTGATCCTCTAAGGTCAGAATCAAAAGAGGCTGTTTTAAAATGTAAGCAAGCCGGAGTTAAGGTTGCTATGATAACTGGAGATCATCCCGCTACAGCCTTATTTATAGCCAAGGAATTAAATATAGCTAATTCTTCAAAAGATGTTATTACTGGCGATAAATTAGGACCTGAAAAAGATGAAATTACCCCCGAGTTTTTAAAAATAGTTTCTAAAATTAAGGTATTTGCGGGAGTTTCTCCTTTACAAAAATTAAAAATAGTTAAGGCTTTAGTCAAGTCGGGTCATTTTGTGGCTGTTACTGGAGACGGGGTTAACGATGCCCCAGCTTTAAGACAGGCAAATATTGGAGTAGCTATGGGATCAGGAACAGATGTTGCCAAAGAAACCGCCACTATGATAGTTTCTGATGATAATTTTTCCTCTATTGTTAGAGGAATAGAAGAGGGCCGCTTTGCTTATGACAACGTCAGAAAGGTTGTTTATTTTGTTATTTCTAGTGGGGCCGCTGAAATTATTATTTTTATATTAGCTATATTATTAGGAATGCCTTTGCCTCTTTTTGCTGCTCAGTTATTGTGGTTAAATGTTGTAACTAATGGAATCCAGGATATATCTTTAGCTTTTGAGCCAGGAGAAAAAGGTGCTATGGAAAAGCCGCCTCGATCGCCAAAGGAAGGCATCTTTAATAAATTAATGATAAAACAAACGATTGTGTCTGGTTTGATTATTGGTTTATTTGTTTTTGGAGCTTGGTTTTATTTAATAAATATTTTAGGATGGGGTCAGGATGTCTCTAGAAATATAATTTTGATGTTAATGGTTCTGTTTCAAAATATACATGTGCTTAATTGTCGTTCTGAAAAAACATCTATATTCAAGATGCCTCTTAGAAAAAATTTAATATTATTGTTTGGAATTTTGTCAGCACAACTTCTTCATGTCGCTATTACTTACAATCCATTTATGCAAAGAGTCTTAAAAGTTTCTCCAATTAATTTTAAAGAATGGTTAATTTTACTAGGTATAGCCTCTATGATTTTGTTAAGCATGGAGATTTTTAAATTAATAAGAAGAAATAAAAATGTTTAAGCTTGATAATAAAAATAACAAAATAATTTTTTCTATTTTTATTGTTTTGTTTTTATTAATAATTATTTTTTTTATTTTTTATAAAAAAAATGTTGATAACTTTATTAAAATAAAAATTAATGAAGTTGAGTTGAGGGTTGAGTTGGCTCGAAGTCCAGCTGAGCATTATTTGGGTCTTAGCAATAGAGGGTCGTTGGAAAATATTTCCGGAATGTTATTTTTGTTTTCTGACAAACAAGTAAGATCTTTTGTGATGAGGGATATGTTAATATCTCTTGATATTGTTTTTATTGATGAAAATACAATAATAGATGTTTATAAAAATCTTCCTTTTGATAAAAAATCACAAAAAATTTTATATAAATCTTCTTCTCCAGTAGATAAAGTTTTAGAATTAGAGGCTGGTCTTTTTGATTATTATAATTTTCAAGTTGGAGATAAAATCAAAATTTTAAAAGACTAGTTTTTATTTTTTTATATTGTTGTCTTACATTTTTTATGTTATAATTAAGTTAGTTTTATATAGGAATTGGTCGGTTCCTATTCTAAGAACAAAAATAATTTTTCAAAAATATGAAAAAGGTTGCTAAAAAGAAACCAGTAGCAAAAAAGAAAGTTGCTAAAAAGGTTGTAGCTAAAAAGAAACCAGT
>CAZMNE010000011.1:0-7690 GCA_964567645.1 uncultured Gammaproteobacteria bacterium | reverse complement strand
AACCAGTAGCAAAAAAGAAAGTTGCTAAAAAGGTTGTAGCTAAAAAGAAACCAGTAGCAAAAAAGAAAGTTGCTAAGAAAAAAACAACAAAAAAGAAATAGTTTTTGGTTTCTTTTTTTCCTCAGTAGAAAACTAGTATTTTAATACTAGTTTTCTTTTTGAGATTGATTTAAAATAAAATGTTTTGTATAATAAAATAGTTTTAAAATACTTTATAGATATGTATCTAGAAAAATTAGAAATACAGGGGTTTAAATCTTTTGCCAATAAAAATAAGTTGGTTTTTTCTGGTATATTAGAGGGTCAAAAAAGAGGAATTACTGTGGTGGTTGGCCCTAATGGATCGGGGAAATCAAATATAGCTGACTCTATTAGGTGGGTGTTAGGTGAACAGAGCACTAAATTACTTAGAAGCAAAAAAAGCGAGGATGTTATTTTTTCTGGATCTGACAAGAAGGGGCGACTTAATATGGCTGAGGTTTCCCTGTATCTAAATAATGAAAATAGTAATTTGTTTAATAAAAGAAGATTTTCCAGTTTTGATGCTAATGATTTATCTAAAAACAATTTAGAAACAGAAAATTTTGAGGAGCAAGAAATTAAAAAAAATATTAACAAAGAGTCAGATAGTGTTGATGCTCTCTTAATGTTGCCAGAAATTGTTTTAACTCGTCGAGTTTTTCGAGATGGAAATAGTGAATATTTTATAAATAATAATAGAGTTAGGTTAAGTGATATTCAAATTTTTTTAGCTAAAGCTAATTTTGGTCAGAAAACATACAGTGTCATTGGTCAGGGAATGGTAGAAAATTTTTTAAATACTAGCCCAGCTGAAAGAAAGTCTTTTTTTGATGAAGCCACTGGGGTTAAGCAATACCAAATTAAAAGAGATTTATCCTTAAATAAATTAGAGGTTAGTCAGGAAAACTTATCAAAAGTAGAGATGTTATTGAGTGAAATAGAGCCAAGATTAAAAAGCTTAACTCGTCAGGTTAGCAAACTTAAAAAAAGACAATTTTTAGAAGAAGATCTTTTAAAAAATCAGTTAGATTATTATAGTAATGTTTGGCAGGAAATAGATTCTCGAGTAAAAAGGTTTAATAAAAATATTTTAGAATTTGAACAATCTAAAAATAATTTAGAAAAATCTTTAGAAGATGATAAAAAAAGAATGGAAATTCTTAATCAAGGAGAAACGGTTGGGGAAGAATTTTATGAGTTACAAAAAAGATTTTTATTTTTAAATTCTGAAAAAGAAAGAGCTCAAAAGCAAATAGAAAGAATTTCTCTCTTTAAAAAAACAAAACTAGAAAATATTAATGAGAAAGATGAAAAAGATTTAATAATTTTGAATAAAGATAAGTCAGAAATATTGAAAAATATTGAAATTTTTTCTAAAAAATTAGAAGAAATAAATAATTCTTTTTCAGGGCAAAATGAATTAGAAAATTTAGACAAAGAATTAAATAGACTAAACCAGGCTAGACAGGAAAAACATCGAGAATTATTAAAAATAGAAGCTTGGATTGAAATTCGATTAGAAAAACAAGGTCGTTTTGATTTATCTTTTTTAAATGGTAGACAATCAGAGATATCTGAAGATATTGCTCAAATTAAAAAAGATTCTGAATTTTTATTAGATAAAATAAATGGGAAAAAAGAAAAAATCGAACAAATTAAATCAACTGAGGAAAAAATTTCTCTAGAAATATCAAAATTAGAGAAAGAATTGTCTAGAATAAATATAGAAGAAAGCCCTTCTAATATTCAGAAAATTAATCAAGAATTAAAAGAATTATTAAAAAAAATAGAAAATAACGACATATTATCAGATCAAAAAATTTTGAAGAAAATTATTTCAGAAATTAGTCAGTCTATTAAAGAGTTATTAGATTTTTCTTCTGGAAAAAACTATCAATATCAGTTAGAAAATATTAATAATAAAATTTCGGAGTTAAAAGATCAAAGAAATAAATTACTCCAAGAATTGTCTAGTCTTCAAGTTGATTATAATTCAGAAAAGAATAGATTAAGCGAATTAAATAATAATTTGTCTAGAAAAAACAGAGAGTTGGTGGAGGTTTTAGAAAAAATAAAACTAAATCAGGGCGATGATAATGTGGAAGACAATCAAAATAAAAAAAGTGAAATAGAAAAGGAATTAAAAGATATTGATAAAAAAATTGCTAAAACTCAAAAAACTTTTAATGATATTAAGATTTCTAAAGAAAATTGGCAAAAGACCAAATTAGAATATCAAGAAAACTTGCAACAATATAGACAAAAATTAAGTTTAATAGATGGAAAAATAAATGAGATAAAAACTTGCTCTATTAAAATTCAATCACGGTTAGAAGATTTAGCGGAAGAAATTAAAAAAAATATTTTTTCTGACAGGGAAGGCATTTTTGATGAAAATTATTTAGAAGAAATTAAATTTATTGAAAATTTTTTAAATAAAAATGAAGAGGAGTCTTCTGTTTTGAAAATTAAAATAGATAATTTTAATCAAGAACAGGAAAATAAAAAAAGAGTTTTAATTGATTTACAAAAAAATATCAATGAATTAGAAAATAATATTAATAAGATTAATAATGATTTAAATGAAAATAAAATAGAATTAACCAGAGAGGAAACTAGAATTGAAGACTTAGAAAATAATATCTTAAACGATAAACTAGATTTAGAAAAAATTAAAAAACATCAATTTTCGGATATAAATATTAGCTTTGTAAAAGAAGAAATAAATAAAATTAAATCTCAATTGGAAATGATTGGCGGTATTGATCCTGAAATTGAGAAAGAGTACGAGGAGACTAAAAAAAGATTCGATTTTTTAACTGAGCAAACTGATGATTTAAGTAAAACCATTAAATCACTAGAAAAGGTTATAATAGAATTAGATCGAGTAATTAAAGATAGATTTGAACATGAATTTAAAATAATCTCAGAAAAGTTTAATGAATATTTTAAAATTTTATTTAATGGTGGTAATGCTAAAATATTTGCTTTAAAAGACGGTGGTTTAGAGGAGGAATCTAAAAATAGTTCAGAGAGCAAAGAAAATATTTCTGGCCAGGAAAATTTAATAGTTGAATCTCAGTCTTCTAAAAATGCCAAATTGATTAAGTATTTAAAAAAATATAACGCTATTGGCCTTTCTGGTGTTGATATTTCGGCCACTCCCCCAGGTAAAAAAATATCATCTATTAATATGTTGTCTGGCGGTGAGAGAGCTTTAACCTCCATAGCTCTGATTTGTGCGATTATTTCAGCTAATCCATCTCCTTTTGTTGTTTTAGACGAGGTTGATGCTGCCCTAGATGAAGCTAATTCAGAAAGATTAGCTAAAATTTTAGATGATCTGTCTAACAAAACTCAATTTATTGCTATTTCTCATAATCGCGCCACAATGAGAAAGGCTAATATTTTATATGGGGTTACTATGCAAAATGATGGAGTTAGTAAGCTACTTAGCGTTAAAATTGATGATAAGATAGCTTAATTAGTCTTATAATTTTAATTAATTTAAGATATATTAATAAGATAAAATTTGGTGATATTGATAAGACATTATTATAGCTAATTTAAAAAATTAGCTTTTATTTTTTTTAAATAATTGATATAATAGAAATATAAATATTATTTTATTTTCAAGCTTATGAATAAAAAATTTTTAATTAT
The DNA here is from genome assembly GCA_964567645.1 of uncultured Gammaproteobacteria bacterium. GTDB lineage: Bacteria > Patescibacteriota > Patescibacteriia > Patescibacteriales > UBA12465. The sequence goes on along the minus strand of CAZMNE010000011.1, from coordinate 4,006 downwards.
TTTTGTTTTATTTATTTTTTTCTTAACTATTGGCGCTGGTTGCAAGAAAAAAACCATAGAACAAGCGGCTAAGCCAATTACTTTAAATTATTGGAGGGTTTTTGATGGTCAGGATGATTTTGCCGAAATTATTGCCAATTATAATGCTCAACATCCCTATATTACAATAAATTACAGAAAGCTTAGATATGATGAATATGAAGAGGCCCTTTTGAATGCCTTTGCTGAAGATCGTGGCCCAGATATTTTTTCTGTTCATAACACTTGGATAAATAAGTATGAATCAAAAATAGAGCCCATGCCAGAGCAAACTACTATGGTCTATCAGGTCTCTCAGGGGACTATAAAAAAAGAATTAGTAGCTGAAACTAGAATTCTTCGTAGCCTTAATTTAAAAGAATTAAAACAAAATTTTGCTGATGTGGTTTATTCTGATGTAGTTATTAATAATAAAGTGTATGGGTTGCCTTTATCGGTAGACACTTTAGCTATGTATTATAACCAAGATTTATTTGATTCCTCGGGTGTTATCGATATTCCAGGATATTGGAATAGAGAATTTCAACAAACAGTTAAAAAATTAACTAAATTAGATTTAAAAGGAAATATTTTACAATCAGGAGTAGCCATGGGGACTGGTAATAATATTGAAAGATTTAGTGACATTTTATCAGTTTTGATGATGCAAAATGGTTCAATTATGATGAGTGACTCTGGACAAGTCTTGTTTCATACGATTCCAGCTAATTCTGAAAATAAAAGCTATAACCCTGGTTTAATGGCCTTGCGCTTTTATAATGATTTTGCTAATCCTGTCAAAGAAGTTTATTCTTGGAACTCTGATTTTGATAATTCTATTAATGCTTTTGCCTCTGGCAAGGCAGCTATAATGTTTGGTTATGCCTATCATTTACCAACCATCAAATCAATGGCTCCTAAATTAAATTTTTTAGTAGCACCACTTCCTCAGATTGAAGGATCAAGCAGCTCTATTAATTTTGCTAATTATTGGGTAGAGGTAGTATCTAAAAAAAGTAAATATAAAAATGAAGCTTGGAATTTTGTTCAATATATGGCCAGCGCTGAACAAGCCAAAACCTATTTAGCTAAAACAAAAAAACCAGCCGCGCTGAGATCATTAATTGCTGAGCAAAGAGAAGATTTGGAAATTGGAGTTTTTGCCGACCAGGTTTTGACATCTAAAAGTTGGTATAAGGGTAAAAATCCAATTTTAATGGAAAACTTTTTTTCTCAAATGATTGAAGCGTCTTTAAATAGCCCAGAAGATAAAACAATTGAAATTATGAGCCTATACGCTAACCGCGTTCAACAAACTATTAAGTAATATAAAAATATGATAATTAAAAACAATTTAAAGATAAAAATTTTTTCATTTTTGATTTTAATATTTAGCGTTTTTGTTTATTGTTCTCCGGTTGTTTTGGCGGGCCCCATTGTTCCACAAGGAGATGCTTATGAATCAGGGAATTATGAGCTAAATGATGTTATGAGAATGGGTCTAAATGTGGTTGATATAATATTGGGAGTGGTTGGCTCTTTGGCTTTACTGATGTTTGTTTATGGTGGTATTATGATGTTAATTTCAGCTGGTAATAGCGATAAGGTCTCTAGAGCTAAAGGCATTATTATCGCCGCTGTTATTGGCTTGGGAATTGTTTTTGCTAGTTATTTAATAATAGAATTTGTGATGGGAGCTTTGGGGGTAAGCTGGCAAGGGAATACTTCTCCTATTACTAATTAAATTAAAATATAATTAGTAAAAATAGATTTAATGCTTGTTTAATCTTTAAAATATTTTTTTAATGATATTTCAGTAAAATTATTATGACAAATTTTGTAAAAAGATCAGTTTCCTTGGATCAAGATTCCATCGGCAATTATGTTAAAAAAATTAGAGAAAAAAGAGGCATTTTATTAGAGGACATTGCTAAAGATATTAATGTTAATACCAAATATTTAGAGGCAATTGAAAAAGGTAATTATAAAGAACTACCCAAGGGGGTTTATTCTAAAATTTTCTTTAAAAAATATATTGAATATTTAGGAATTAGGCATAAAAATATTATTAATGATTTTGTTAAAGAACAAAGTCGTAATCAAAATTTTGAAAGTAATATTTTTTTTAATAAGGTGGTTAATTGGAAGAATTTATTATCACTTCCGGCCATCGTTAGAGCTTCACTTATTTTTTTAATAGTTTTGGTTTGCTTGCTTTATTTATTTTTCTATTTTAAAAATATTTTTTTACCACCTTTTTTAGAAATTTCTTATCCACAAAATAATCAGATTGTTAATGATTTTTCTGTAGATGTTTCTGGTTGTACTGAGCCAGAAAGCGAGGTTAAAATAAATGGACAATTAATTTTAATTGATAAGGATGGATGTTTTTCTAAAAACATATATTTAAAATCAGGAATTAATAATATTGTTATTAATTCTAAAAAGAAATATAGTCAAGAAAATTATATTATTAGACAAATTTTAGTTGAAGAAAAATAATAAATTATATTAAATATAAAAATATGGAAACAGTAAAAAACAAAAGCTTATTAAATGTCGAGTTTTTGATTAATAAAATTATATCCACGAATAATGATAAAGTGGCTGATTTGGGTTGTGGAAGCTTCGGTTATTTTGTTTTTCCTTTGGCTAAAAGGATAGGAAAGCATGGAAGAGTTTATGCTATTGATATTATTAAAAGTAGCTTAGAGTCTGTTAAAAGCATAGCTAAAGTTGAAAATTTAACACAAATAGAAACTGTTTGGAGCGATTTAGAAGTTTTAGGGGGAACAAAAATAAAAGACGGATCTTTAGATTCAATTTTGCTTGTTAGCACTTTGCATCAGTCTGATAATTATAATAATATCATATTAGAGGGTTGTCGAATGTTAAAACCGGGAGGTAAGGTTTTAATAGTTGAGTGGAATAACGAAAATGGTCCTTTTAATACTAATGGTAGTAGAAGAATTAAGCGAGAGGATCTAAAAAAAGCGATTGATTCAACTCCTTTAGAGGTAATAGAAGAATTTGATGCTGGTGATCATCATTATGGAATGTTATTAGTAAAAAGGTAATTTTTAATTAATTATAAAAATCTATGAGAAATTTATTGACTTTTAATTATTGGTTCGATTTGTCCCCAAGTTCTTTTATCTACGTGGCTCAGGTAATTTTTGTAGCCTTTTTGTTGTTATTATTTGTGGCTGGGATATTTTTTATGATTTATAAAAGAAAAAAAGGACAATATAAAGTATTGTCAGAAAAATTATATGAATTTTCTTTTGTAAATTTGTTTATAGGGTTTTTGTTATTTTTCTTTGATAATCAGGGGGTTCGTTTCTTTTCAGCTCGTTTTTGGTTCTTAGTTTGGATAGCAATAATGATTTATTGGTTAATAAATATACTTAAAAAATTTGGTAAAATAATTATTAAAAGAGAAGAGAGAAAAAAACAAGAGCAATTTAAAAAATATTTGCCATAATTATTCTTTTTTAAAATTATTTTTTCTTAAATTAATAAGATTTTTTATAAACATTAGAGTATCTTTTAATATTTTTATCTTGCTTTTTCTTTTTTCATATCGATTTTCTGACCAATTTACTGGAATTTCTTTATATTTATAGTTTAAATAATTAATGTAAAATAGAAGCTCAGTATCAAAAAACCAATATTTATCTTTAATAAGCGAAGAAACTTTTAACCAGGTTTCTTTTTTTATTCCTTTAAATCCGCATTGTAAATCAGAAAAAGGGTGTTTTATAATTATTTTAGACAATAATATATAAAAACGGGAAGTTAGTTCTCTGAAAAATGAACGATTGGTTTGTGATCTTTTTAATAGTCGAGATCCAATAGCAATGTCGTAGTTTTTATTTAGCAAGGGATTTAATAGATCATTAATATTTTCCAAAGATACAGCCAAATCAATATCCATATAAATTAAAAAATTACTGGAGCTATGGTCGAAGTATTTTTTTAAAGCATT
>CAZMNE010000010.1:0-25310 GCA_964567645.1 uncultured Gammaproteobacteria bacterium | reverse complement strand
AAATATTTTTTTCTATTAGAAGATTTGAAAAAACCGGTCGCTGGAAAATGTTTGGGAATTTAGTCTATTCTGTTTTGTATGTTTTGATTTTTGGACCAATTAGAAAAAAGATTATTAAGTACGATTTTGGGAACTATAATTTATAGACAAATATTAAAAAACGAGTGACTCTTCACTCGTTTTTTTGTGGGTTAAACAATATTGGTATAATAAATCCTAGTCCCAGGGAAATAGAAATTATTATAGAGAATATTATTATCTTTGTTATAAAAAGTGAACCCACAAAACCTATAAATCCAATTGTTAGGCTGGCTTCTTTCTTGATAAATTTATTTGAAAATAATTTATAAAAAATATTTCCAACTAAAGAAATGATAAAGCCAATTCCTAACCCCAGGCTAATGGTTGCTAGAATCTCTAATGGTTCCATGACTTCTGTTTTTAAATGAACTGATTTTAAAGCTTATCTTATTTTTTTATTATTTTCAAGACCTCGGCGGTTTTTTCTTCCATGGTTTTTTTATTGGTAGCCTCTAGGTTCAATCTCATTTTATTTTCTGTGTTTGAACCTCTAACATTAAACCAAAAATCAGGAAGCTCTACGGTTATGCCATCTAATTTGTTTATTTTTCCATGTTTATATTTATTTTCTATCTCTTTAAAAACTTTTTCTTTATCATCAACATTATTATTTATTTCTCCAGAATGAAAATATTTCTTTAAGGGAAAAATTTGTTCAGAAATTTTTAGATTACTAGAAGAAAATTCTTCTAGAAGTTTTAGGACAACAATACAAGGGACCTCAAAACAACCAATTTCCATATTTAAAAAGAAATGTCCAGATGATTCTCCTGAAAAATAGATATTTTCTTTTAACATTTGTTCTTTTATTAAAGAATGTCCCACTCTTGTTTTTATTGGTTTTCCACCATTTTCTAAAATTAAATCTTCAGTTATCTTTCCGGGCCTAACATCAAAGCCTATTTTAGACTTAGGCTTGTCTTTTAAAAATAATTTAGAAAGAAGTCCCCTGATAATAGCTTGATCAATTAATTCTCCGTTATTGTCGATAAAAAATATTCTGTCGCCATCTCCGTCGGTGGTTATTCCTAAATCAGCTTTATTTTTTATCACTTCTTTTTTTATTTGTTTTAGATTTTCTTCTTTTAGGGGGTCAGCTTCATGAGCTGGGAAAGTTCCATCTAATTTAAAATTTATTTTTTTTAATTTAATTGGCAAATGTTTAGTTAGCTCTTTTAAGTATAATCCACCGACAGCGTTAGCCGGATCAGCTACCACAGTGAAAGGTTTTATTTTTTTTATTTTACCAAATTTTAAGTCATATTTAATTTGATCCAAGAGTACATTTTTTTTCTTAATTAATTTTCCCTTTTTTGTTGATATCTTGAAATTATCTTCTAAAATTTTTTCTTTAAGAAAATTAATTCCAGTTTCCCCACTAACCGGGATAGCTTTTTCTCTGGTTATTTTAAAACCATTCCATTCCTTAGGGTTGTGTGAGGCGCTGACCATTATACCTCCATCATATTTATATTTAGCTACAGCAAAATAGAAAGTTGGAGTTGCCGCTAAACCAATATCAATAACATTAGCGCCAGCATCTAAAAGTCCTTTAATTAAATACCTCTTTAATATTGGTGATGATATTCTCATGTCAGCTGCCACTACAATATTTAATTTTTTATTTTTTTTATTTTTAAGATCTTGTTGACGTAACTCAATATAGGCTAGGCCTAATTTATAAGCAGTATTTTTGTCTAGGTCCTTTTGGTAAATTCCTCTGATATCGTAAGCTTTAAAAATAGAAGGATTAGTTAGCATATTTTTTATTTTTAATTATATGATATACAACTCCTAGCCCTAGCGAAGCAATTATCAAAGAGAAAATCCAGCCAACGTAGGGGACAAGAACGATTAATGAAACAAAAATTATTCCAATAGAGATTTTTAAAAAGTCCGGTGTTTTTTCTCGGTGAAAATATTTAAAAATATAATCACCCAGGGCCATGGCAATAATTATTTTTCCTAAGTATAGAATTAGTCCCCAGAAAATTAATAATATTATAGCCAAAGGAATTCCTATTATTGTTATCAGTAATAATATAATTGCTAGAGGAGTTAAAAATAATATTATTATGCCCGGAAGAATTAATTTATAATTTTCTTTTATAAAAATATTTTTTAAACTAGCTATTTTATTTTTAAATAATATGTTAATGATTAGAGCAATAACTAAAGAGGAAAAAATAGAAAAAAATATTTTGTTAGTTTTTGATTTTTGTTTGTTGTTTTTTAGGGGTTCGTTTTTATGAATTTCGCCAGAAATTTTATCAGTTTTAATAATAGCATCTTGACCTCCTTTATAATTTAATTTTCCCATAATTTCAGCCGATTCTTCTATTTGTAGAATATTATAATATTTTTTTCTTTTTATTTGATCCAAGGTTAGGTTTGCATCTTTTTCAATCGATCCTCTGATTAAGATACTATTAGCCTCTCCATGAAGACTTCCTTTTATTTTTCCATTAAATTCGGAGCTTACAGCTAAAAACATTAAGTCTTGTCCAATATTAGACTCTTCTCCAAAAATTAAATTCTCTCCCAATATGTTCACGTTTTTATTAATATTTCCCGAGACATCGGCCAGGCTAGAAACGGTTCTTAGGTTGCCATTAACTTGACCAGTTATTTTTAGATTTTGAGTAATAGCAATAATGTCTCCAGTAACCTTTCCATTGATTTGAATATTGGTAGATATTCCAATAACATCACCCAAAACCTCGCCTTCAACAGTTAAGCTTTTTCCAGCAAAATATAAATTACCTTCTACCACCTCGTCTTTGGCTATATATATAAAATCATTAGACTTTATAACATAGGCTTTAGAAATAAAAGGAAATAAAAGGAAAATTGATAAAAATAATAAATAATAGGCTTTCTTCATAGTTTTTGTTTTTTTATTTTTTAAGTTATAATAACCTCATAAGATTATTAGTTTATTTTATTATAACTTAAAAAAATGCGACAAGCAATATTAGAAATTATAGAAAATATTAAAAGAATAAAGACAGTAGAAGATTTAAGTGTTTTTAAAAGAGAGCTATCTAAAAAGCATGGCTTTTCTATTTTATTAAATTCCGATATTTTGCAAGAATATTTTTTATTAATAAAAGAAAAAAAAATAACTGAAAAATGGCAAAAAAAATATGGAGATTTTTTTCTTTCTTTGTTAAAAAAAAGAGCTATTAGAACTTTATCGGGGATTGCTCCGGTGGCTGTTTTAACTAAACCGTATCCTTGCCCGGGAAAATGTGCTTATTGTCCCCAAAGATCAGATGTTCCTGTTAGTTATTTGCCTAATGAACCAGCTGTTATGCGAGCCTTGAGACTACATTTTAATCCATATCTACAAACAATATACAGGCTGAAAGCTTTGGAAAATAATGGTCATGAGCCTAATAAAATAGAGCTAATTGTTATCGGAGGGACTTGGAGTTATTTACCTACTAAATATAAATATTGGTATATATTAAATTGTTTTAAAGCTGCCAATGATTATCAAAAAATTAAAAAAGAAATAAAAATAGAAAAAAGTGAAAAACCAGTTAATCCTAAAAAAATTATTGAAAATAGTTATAATCAATCTCTTAGGTTAGATGAAATAAAGAGACTTTTAAAACAGGAGCAAACAAAAAATGAAAAATCTCTTTATGGAATAATTGGTTTAACTTTAGAAACTAGGCCAGACTATCTAACAGAAAAAGAATTGTTAGAAATGAGAGAGCTGGGCTGTACTCGGGTAGAAATTGGAGTTCAGGCAATTGATGATAAGATTTTAAAATTAAATAGAAGAGGGCATGATGTTTTAGCTATTAGCCAAGCTACTAAAAAATTAAAACAATTTGGTTTTAAAGTTACTTATCATTTTATGCCAGCTCTCCCAGGGTCTAGCCCAAAAAAAGATATTGAGATGTTTAAAAATATTTATAGTGATCCAAGATTTCAGCCCGATCAAATTAAGTTTTATCCGACTGTCGTTGTTAAAAATAGCTTATTATATAATTGGTGGAAAAATGGAAAATATAAACCTTATACTGATGAAGAATTAGAGTATGTTATTATAGAATGTAAAAAATTAGTTCCGGTTTATACTAGAATTATTAGATTAATTAGAGATATACCCGGAGAATCAATTGAGGCTGGAAATAAAATTACTAATTTAAGACAAGTAATTAAAGATAAAGGAATTTCTTGTAATTGTATTCGTTGTCGAGAAGCAAAAAATAAAATAATTAGTGAAAAAAATATTAAATTAAATGTTTTAAAATATTTAGCTTCTGAAGGTGTAGAATATTTTATTAGTTTTGATAGCTTAGATAATAAAACTTTATCTGGTTTTTGCCGATTAAGGATTGATTTTTCTAGCCAGATTGCCCCAGCAATAATTAGAGAGCTCCATGTTTATGGGCAATTAGTCCCAATTGGTGGAAAAATAAAAATTCAACATCGGGGTTTGGGAAAAAAATTAATGGCCGAGGCTGAAAAAATTGCCCAGAAAAATAAAGCTGAAAAAATTGCTGTTATCTCAGGTGTTGGAGTAAGGGGATATTATAGAAAATTAGGCTATAAGTTAAAAAATAATTATATGATAAAAATAATTAAATAAATTTTTAATTATGATTATAAAAAAAGTAAAATATCGGCTTTTACTTTAATTGAGCTTTTGGTGGTAATTGCTATTATTGGTGTTTTAGCTACTTTGGCAGTCGTTTCTTTGCAACAGGCCAGAAAAAATGCTCGTGATGTGAAGAGGCTGGCTGATATTAAACAAGTTCAAACTGCTTTAGAATTGTATTTTAATGATCAGGGATATTATCCAGCTTCTACTTCGGTTACTTCTTCAATTTCTTACGGATCTAATATTTATATGGCAAGCCTTCCTAAAGCACCACTTCCAGCTGACGGAGGTTGTAGTTTGAGTGAAAACCAATATATTTATTCAGAACAGGGGGTTGATGATGGTTCTTATTTTCTTTCTTTTTGTCTCGGAGGTAAAGCAGGTTCTTTAGAAGGTGGCAATAAATGCGCTTTTCCAGGGGGTATTTATAATTTTTCTTGTACAGAACCCGAAGGAGAATCTGGACTTTCTAAAGGAATTGTTTATCAAAGAGGGGTAATTTTTTATTTAGATTCAGGCTGGGGATTAGTTGTTTCTACTATTGATCAAGGGTCTTCTAAATTCAGTGACGCTTCCGGAGAAGCCGGTACTAATTATTATATTGGTAATGGAGAGGACAATACTTTGGCAATCATTTCTCAGATCGGTCATACTATTAGTGCTGCTAAGGTTTGTAGTGATTTATCTTTGGAGGGGTATGATGATTGGTTTTTGCCAAGCAGAGACGAATTAATTGAAGTTTTTGAAGAAGTTAGTGAAGAAGCTGATATCCATGGAGGTTATTGGAGCTCTAGTGAATATGATCTTTTAGGTGGAGCTGTAGTAGTTTCGGGGGGCTTTTATAGTGCTTCTTATTACGACGATGCTAAAGGGATATCCAATTCAGTTAGATGTATCAGAAAATTTACTTTTTAAATTTTTGACACTAAGTAAAAATTAGCCTATTATTAAGTTATTAAAACTAATTATTTTATATGATTTTTAATAAAAATTTATCAATTAGTGATGCCGAATTGTTTAATCTTATTATTGAGGAAACTGAACGTCAAGAAAATGAAATAGAATTAATTGCCTCAGAAAACTATGCTTCTCCGGCGGTTTTAGAGGCCATGAGCTCTTCGTTGAATAATAAATATAGCGAAGGTTACTCTGGTAAAAGGTATTACGGAGGAAATCAGGTAATTGATGAAGTAGAGATTTTAGCTATCAATAGGTTAAAGCAACTTTTTAAGGCTGAACATGCCAACGTCCAGCCATTATCTGGTTCTCCGGCTAATGCGGCTGTTTATATGGCTTTTTTAGAACCGGGTGATAAGGTTTTGGGATTAAAACTTGATCATGGTGGACATTTATCTCACGGGCATCCTATTAATTTTTCTGGCCGATTATATAATTTTGTTCAATATGAATTAAATGAAGACGGAATAATTGACATGGATAAAGTTCGGGAGATTGCCTTAAAAGAAAAACCAAAGATGATTGTGGCCGGGTTTAGTGCTTACTCACGAAATTTAGATTGGAAAAAATTTAAAGAAATTGCTGATGAGGTTGGAGCTTATACCTTTGCTGATATTGCTCATATTGCTGGACTTATTGCGGGGGGTGTTTTAGAAAGCCCCGTTCCTTATTTTGATGTTGTCTCTAGTACTACCCATAAAACATTGAGAGGCCCTCGTGGTGCTTTCATTTTATGTAAAGAAAAGTATGCCAAGCAGGTTGATCGAGCCGTTTTTCCTGGAATGCAAGGAGGCCCACATGAACATATTATAGCGGCCGAAGCTGTAGCTTTTAAAGAAGCTTTAGAGCCGGAATTTAAGAATTATTGTCAGCAAATTATAAAAAACTCTCAAAAAATGGCTGAAAAGTTTTTGAGCTTAAATTATAATATAATTTCTGGTGGAACAGATAACCATTTAATGGTTTTAGATTTAAGAAATAAAAACATTTCTGGACTAGAAGCAGAAAAAGCTTTAGAAAATGTTGGTATATCAGTTTCTCGTTCGACTATTCCCAATGATCCAGCTCCTCCTATGAAACCCTCAGGGATTAGAATTGGAACCCCAGCTATTACTACTAGAGGGTTTAAAGAGGAAGAAGTTTTAAAGGTTGTTGAAATAATTGATTTAGCTTTCAAGAATAGAGATAATGAAAAATTTTTAGAAAACTTAAAATTGGAAGTTAAGAGCTTGTGTAAGAAATTCCCTATTTATAAATAATAATTTTTTAAAGATGAAAATAATTGATGGAAAAAAAATATCTGAAAAAATAAAAGATGAATTAGCAAAAAATGTTTATAATCAAATAAAGGATGGTTCTCGCCATCCTAGCTTGGCCGTTATTTTGGTTGGACAAAGGGATGATTCTAAATTGTATGTCTCTTTAAAAGAAAGGTCCGCTAAAGAAGTTGGAATTGATTCTAGTCTTTATTTAATAGACGAGAAGGAGGACGAAAAAAATATTATTGATACTATTAAATTTTTAAATCAAGACAAAAGTATTGATGGCATTTTAGTTCAATTGCCACTTCCTAAAAAGTTTAATACTGATAAAATTCTGCAAACAATTTCTCCCGATAAAGACATTGATGGCTTTAGTCTAAGTAAAAATAAAATGTTTTTTTCTCCGGTTATGATGGCTATCAAATATAGTTTAAAGGAAACCAAAAAAGATTTAAAAGATAAAAAGGCTTTTTTATTTTTTAATTCGGATATTTTTAAAAAAGAAGTTCAGGATTTTTTAAAAAAAGAAGGGATTATTTTATCGGCTATTTCCAGCCAAGAATTTCAAGAAATCAAAAAAAACAAGAAACAATTAGAAAATCTAAAAGAAAAAGTTAAAAAATGCCAAATTTTAATTAGTGCCGTTGGTAATCCATGGTTTATTGATAAAGATTTTTTATCAGATGATATGATTGTGATCGATATTGGAATAACTAAAAAGAAAGGCCAGATTTTAGGCGATATAAAATGTTCTGATGCAGAAAAATTGTCTGGTTATATTACTCCGGTGCCCGGTGGTATTGGGCCTATTACCGTCGCTTGTTTATTAGAAAATGTTTTTAAGGCTTTTATGTATGGAAAATAATTCCCTAAATATAAATAAAATAAAAGAATTGTTAAAGAAATATTATGGTTTTTCTGATTTTCGATTAGGCCAAGAGAGAGCTATTTTAAATATTTTAAATAAAAAAGATTCAGTTGTTATTATGCCGACTGGTGGAGGTAAATCTTTAATTTTTCAATTACCATCGTTGGTTTTAGATGGAGTAACCATTGTTGTGTCTCCCTTAATCGCCTTAATGAAAGATCAAGTTGACTCTTTAACTAAGTTAGGAATTCCTGTTACTTTTATTAATTCTTCCATTTCTTTATCAGAAACTAATGAAAGATTAGAACAAATAAAAAATGGTTTTTATAAAATAGTTTATGTAGCTCCAGAAAGATTTTATAATCAATCTTTTATTGAGGCTTTAAGTAATATAAAAATTTCTTTATTTGCCATTGACGAAGCTCATTGTATTAGTCAATGGGGGCATGATTTTAGACCTAGTTATTTAAGATTAAAAAGTGTAATTGATTTTTTAAAAAATCCGCCAGTAGTAGCTTTAACAGCCACGGCCACAATTGATGTTCGAAATGATATTGTTAAACAATTAAATTTAAAAGACCCCGACGTAATTGTAACTGGATTTGCTCGAGAAAACATTCAATTTGGTGTAATTCAAACTTCAACTAATCGTAAAATAGATTTTATTTTAGAGGCTATTTTGGGATCTCCGGAAGGATCGGGAATTGTTTATGTAGGCACCAGGGCTAAAGCTGACGAGGTTTTAGAAAAATTATTAGAAAACGGAATTGAGGCTGTGGCTTATCATGCCGGGATGGATTCCGATAGTCGAGAATGGGTACAAAATAATTTTATGACGGGCAAAGCTAAAGTAGTAGTTGCTACTAATGCTTTTGGTATGGGTATAAACAAAAAAGACATTCGCTTTGTTATCCATAATGATTTGCCAGGGACAATCGAAGCTTATTATCAAGAAGCTGGTCGAGCCGGTCGAGATGGTCTGCCTAGTTTTTGTTTACTTTTGTACTCTCCTAGTGATAGATACTTAAGAGAATTTTTTATAAAGGGAGACAATCCTGAACCAGAATTAATTATTAAAATTTATGAAAAGCTTTTAGAGAAAGAAGACTCTTTGGAAAATACTTTTAATAAAACAATTCTAATAACTTATTCAGAATTAGCCAAAGATTTGTCGGAAAATGTCCCCGAAATGGCTATCGGTACAGCTTTGAAAATATTAGAAAAAGAGGGATATCTTTCTCGTCCTAGCGAAAAAAGTGGCAATGCCTTTTTAAAATTTAAAGTCGACTTTAATACTTTATTGTCAGCCCTAAGTTCTAGGGCCAAGGTTCAAATAGAGGCTTTGAATAAGGTTTATGATTATTACAAAGAAAAATTAAATGAGGGGGTGGATGTTAATTTAGAAGAATTATCCTCTTTTATTAATATAAAAAAAGACTCTATTTTAAGATTGATAAAGAAATTATTAGAAAAGGACCTAGTTGAATATCGGCCGCCATTTCGAGGGACAGAGATTAGAATATTAAAACGAGTAGAGTCGGAAAAATTGAACTTAGATTTTAAATCTTTGTCAGAAAAATTAAAGAATGCTGAGAAAAGATTGGATGAGATGGAAAATTACACTTATTTTTCTGGTTGTCGGCAGGCCTATATATTAAGATATTTTGGCGAAGAAAATGTTAAAAATTGCGGGAAATGTGACCAATGTCTCAGGGGTTTTTCGGATAAAAAAGAAAATTTTGAACCAATGAAAAATTTTAGACATAAAGAATACTTAATTTAAAAGATTTAAATGAACAGACGTGCTGAAAAATTTTTATTAAAAATTGTTTCCAGTGGCTATGAAAATATTGCCGAGGCTTTTAATGAAACCAGAAAAAAACCAATGAAGCCACTTGTTTATGATATTGTCAGAGATCTGTCAATTAAAGATAATGATAAAATTTTAGATATTGGTTGTGGTAACGGTCGCTTTTTGGAGGTCTTACTTGATAAAAAAAATAGTATTAATTGGAGTTATTTAGGCTTTGATAATAGCACTAAATTAATTGAGTATGCTAAAGAAAAATATGGCAATAAGTTTGAGGCAATTGACATTATTAATTTAAAGAAAACAAAAAAGAATAATTTTAATTATGTTTTTAGCTGGGCTGTCTTTCATCATCTGCCCGGGAATAATTTGAGACTAAAATTTTTACAAGATGTCTATAACTTGATTGGCTCAGAGGGGTTTTTTGTTTTTAGTGTTTGGAAATTAAGAAATAGAAAGAATTTTTTTGGATTAAGTTTAAAATCTTTTTTTGAACAAGTTTTGCGAGGAAGAATTCTTGATTTCGGAGATTTAATTTTTAATTGGAAGGGCAATAAAAGTGGTGAAGTTAGGCCTCGATATTATCACGCCTTCTCTAAGAAAAATTTAATAAAGTTAATTTCTAAAACTAATTTTAAAATAGATAGTTTTTTAGAAGATGATTTTAATTATTATTATATTTTAAAAAAATAAAACTTATGTCTTTAATTTGTTCTATTTCTGGAATTAGAGGAACTATCGGCCCGGGGCCAGATAATTTAAATCCGGAAAATTTAGCAAAATTTATTATCGCTTTTTCAAAAAGCTTATCTTTAAATAAAAAAAATAATAAAAAATTAAAAATAGTTGTTGGAAGAGACGGGCGTATTAGTGGAGAAATGTTTTTGGGTTTAACTATAAACATGTTAATCTCTTTAGGGGTTGATGTTTTAAATTTAGACATGGCGACAACACCAACTATCGAAATGGCGGTAATTTTAGAAAAGGCTGATGGGGGTATTATTATTAGTGCTTCGCACAATCCTAAAGAGTGGAATGGCCTGAAATTATTAAATAATAAGGGAGAATTTTTAAATAAAAAAGAGGGGCAAAAAATATTAGAAGAAATAGATAATAAAGAAATAAATTTTGTTGAGATTAATAAATTGGGCCAAGTAGAAAATAATTTTTCTTATCATAATAGACATATTTTAGAAATATTAAAATTGCCCTTAGTAAATACAAATAAGATAAAAAAATCTAATTTTAGGGTTGTGGTTGATGGCATAAATTCGGTTGGAGCCTTGGTGGTTCCAGAGCTTTTAAAATCCTTGGGCGTTAAAAATATTATTAATATTAATAGCGATATTAAAGGAAAATTTAATCATAATCCAGAGCCAATTGATAAAAATTTAAAACAATTATGTTTGGCTGTAAAAAACAATAAAGCTGATTTAGGGATAGCCGTTGATCCTGATGTTGATCGTTTAGCTATTATTGATGAAAAAGGTTCTCCTATCGGAGAGGAATATACTTTGATCTCTATAGCTAATTACGTTTTAAAAAACTTTTATATTTTTAAAAATAAATATAATAAAATTAGTGTCTCTAATTTATCGTCATCAATGGCCTTAAAAGATGTTTCCTTTTTAAGAGGAGGAAAGTATCAAGTTTCTGCGGTAGGAGAAATAAATGTAGTTGAAAAAATGAAAAAGAATAAGGCCGTGATAGGTGGCGAAGGAAACGGAGGCGTAATTTATCCAGAGCTTCATCATGGGAGAGATGCTTTGGTTGGGATAGCTCTGTTTTTAAGTTACTTATCCTCAGAAAATAAGACTTGTTCAGAAATAAGGAAATCTTTGCCAAATTATTTTTTATTAAAAGAGAAAATAGTGCTTAATAATAAAATTAATTTAGATAAAATATTATCAAAAATAGAAAACAAATATAGATTTGAAAAAATAATAAAAATAGATGGAATAAAAATTATTTTTAAAAATAAAAAAGCCTGGATTCATTTGAGAAAATCAAATACTGAGCCGATTATTAGAATATATTGTGAAGCCCCCAACAAAAAAGAAGCTTTAAAAATTTTTTCTGATTTAAATTTATTTATTAATAACTTTATTTAATTAAAAAAATATGAATAAAATAATAATTTTAGCTGCTGGAAAAGGTTCAAGAATGAAATCTGATTTACCAAAAGTTTTATTTCCGATAAATGGTCGTCCGATGATTAAGTATCTGTTAGATTCAGTTTTTTCTTCCCAAATAGATAGCTTTCCTATAGTAGTGGTTTCTCCTGAAAACAAAGATATTATCAAGGAAAACATCGATGAATATCCAGTTAATTTTGCTGTTCAGCCTGAGCCATTGGGCACTGGTCACGCTGTTTTAAGCGCTAAAGATTTAATTCCCAATGATAGTGATAATGTTTTAGTTTTATACGGAGACCAACCTTTTATTAGCCAAAAATCAATTAAAAAAATATTAGAAAATCATGAAAGTCAGGTTTCTATGATGACGGTTAAGCTTAGTGATTTTGCTGAGTGGAGAAAAAACTTTTTTCATTGGGGTAGAATTATCAGGGAAAATAATGAGATAAAAGAAATAATTGAGTTTAAAGACGCTAGTGATAAAATCAAAGAGATAAAAGAAGTTAATCCGGCTGTTTTTTGTTTTAATAAAGACTGGTTGATAAAAAATATTGAAAATTTAAAAAATAATAATAATCAAAAAGAGTATTATTTAACAGATTTAATTAAAATGGCCTTTGAGCAAAATGTAAAAATAAAACCATTATTTATTGATGCTAGAGAGGCTATTGGAGTTAATAGCCCAGAAGAATTAGATATTGCTCGAAACCTAATTAGTTAATTTTTATGAAAGATTTTTTTAAAGCAATAATTTTAGTGGCTGTTTTTTATGGGTTAATACTTTTTTCTTTAATATGGTTTAACAAAGGAGAAAAAGATTTAAAAACTGTGCCTTATGTCCAAGAATTTTTTGATATTATTGGTTTTTTTTCAGAAAATATGAATAAAAATTCAGTAGGAGGTTGGGAAAATTTTCATTTTTTAGATAGAGAAAAAGTGGAAAATAAAAATCTTTTACCGAGTAGTTCTGAAGGATGGGAAAATTATTTAAATAATTAGTTTTTATTATTTACTTTTAGTTTAGATTATGTTAAAATCGTTATATAAAAACAATTATCTTTTATATCTTTATGTTTTATAAAAAAAACAAAGTTCGTAGATTTATTTTTTCTTCTCTTTTTTCTCTTTTTATTCTTTTTTCTCTTTTTATTTTTTCAAATTTTGTTTTAGCTAGTGATATCGTTGGAACTGATTTTATTGAAAATGATATTGTTTTGTCAGGCGCAGATCCTAGAACGCTAGCTACTAGAATAATTAATATTTCTCTTAGTATTCTAGGGATAGTTGCCGTTTCAATTGTTATTTATGGTGGTTTTATTTGGATGACGGCCGAAGGCAATGAAGAAAGAATTTCTAAAGCTAAGGGGGTATTAAAAGCTGGAGTTATTGGTCTAGCAATTGTTTTGGCTTCTTGGGGAATAGCCTCTTTGGTTTTGCGTCAATTAGGTGACGCTACGGGTGTTTCTCAAACATCTTGTATTGATGGAGAAACTAGCGTTTGTGGTTTTGAAGGTGTTTCTACTTGTCAGGATGGTTCTTGGGGCTCTTGTGTTGGCTCTGGTGGAATTCCAGGAGGTTACGGATCTAGTTGTAGCAAACCAGAAAATCCTTTAGCTTGCTCATCTATTACTTTGTGTAATTCTGGTTTTGTTTGCGGAGATAGCTGTACTTGTGAATATGAAGGGCAGGGGGATCCTTGTAATGAAGGAGCTTCTTGCGGAATGGGTAATAATACCTGTCAAGAAAATTTATTTTGCGAACAATTTTCTTGTACTTGTCAGCCGATAGATCCAAATGACGAAGAATATTCTGAGATAAATGAGCCTTGTAATGATGGGGGCTCTTGTGATGCTGTTAATAATTCTTGCAACCCTAACCACGGACTAAGCTGTAACTCAGATTCTTGTACTTGTGTTGGTAATCCGATTATAACTAATATTAGTCCTCGCGGAGGTTTTTGTGAAAATTTACCAGATACTCCTTGTTCTAATGACGGAGATTGTGGGGGGGGTGTCTGTAATATTAGCTCTCCCAATGGAGCTTTAGGTAATTTAATTACAATTTCAGGTTATAATTTTGATGAATATGATTCCGAGGTTTCTAAAGTTAATTTCATTTTTAATGAAGATATTGAAGAAGGAGAAGAAACAATTACTGCTCAGATTCCCGGAGATTTAAATGCAACTTGTGGTGATTCTTGGGACAATGAACAAATCATAGTGGTAATTCCTTCTAATGCCCCTTTTGTGGCTGGAGATCAATTAGAAATAGAAGTTATTACTAAGCTTAATAAAATTGATAGAAGTCGGGATGAAAATGGTCCAGAATTAGATTTGTTAACAATAAACAATATTTCTAGACCAGGTCTTTGTGGAATTAGTAATCCTAATTTAGAAGGCTTATCAGAAGGAAAAATGAATGATGAGCTTTTTTATTATGGTTTAAATTTAAATAGCAGTAAGGCCTATTTTGGAAACTCAGTAAATAATGTAGTTGGTTTTTCTCCTAATAATTTTAGCGACGACTATGAAGGCCTAGCCTTGGTACCTGGCTTATCTAGCGGAAAGGTTAGCACTTTTGCTAAAAAATCTTTAGTTTTTAGTAATTTTGTAGATTTTAAAAAATTACCTGAACCGCCACAAGGACCTTCTATTTCTTTTTTTGAACCAACTAGTGGTTCTTCTGGCCAATATATAACTTTATATGGAAGTGGTTTTGGTAATTATAGGGTAATTAGTGATATTTATTTTTCAGCTAACGGAGAAAATATAGTGGCAGATTATAATTTTCCTCCGGTTTGTCTACAATCAGCTTGGTCTGATAATCAAATATTAATTAAAGTTCCAGAAAATATTGATGATGGTGCCTATAATATAGTAGCCAAGATTGGTAGTTGGGAAGAAATTGTCTCTACCCAAACTTTTTTAGCCTCCTCTTCGATGTCTTTGAGTCCTAGTCTTTGTAAGATAAGTCCGACTTCTGGGCCACATAATTCAGTAGTTAATTTATGGGGAGAATATTTTGGTGAAGAATCTTTAGCTATTTTTAGTGATAATAAGAGTTCCAGCAATTCTGATGTTCTATCAGAAAATGGAGCTGATCGAATTGTAGTTAATGTTCCTCAGGAGTCTATTTCTGGTCCAGTCAAAGTTTCTCGAAATGGATTATCTGGGAATAGCTTGAATTTTTCAATTGGAGTGTGTGCTTCAAATGATGATTGTCCCAATAATCATAGTTGTTGTGGTAATAATACTTCTGGGGCAGGCACTTGTGTTACTAATATCAATGATTGTGATGCTGGATCTCCAGATAACTCAGTTTTTGAATGGAGTTTTACAACTGGCTTAAGTACTGCTAATCCGTCTTATCCAGGTGATGAACCCTATAGTTGTAATAGTTATAATTTTTGCCCAGAAGGATATATTTGTCCAAATTCTCCTGGTGTTTGTTCTAATTATGCTGGAGGACAAAATTATTTGACAGCTGGCTCTTGTGATGAAACTTGTAATAGTATAGATTATTGCGATAATACTGATGAAAATACTAATAATGATTGTTTTTATGAAGGAGAGAGTTCAGATAAATGTGTTTTATACAGTTATGATTGTTCTTTAAGTAAAAACGTAGAATATAGTTTAGACGAAAGCGTTGGAACTACTACTAAAAATGCAGTTTGTAAAAATTATAATATTAATGGTCAAAGTAGAAATTATTATGAAATTTCAGTTAATTCTAATTGTCCAACTATAGATGGAGTTGTCTGGACTATGATTTCTCCAGGAAAATGCGTTGACACTAATGAGTTTAATAGCAGTGAAGATAATTCTACTTGTTTCCTTTGTCCTTCTAATAATTTATCTTGCCAGATGGATCCAGACAAGAATGTTTTTGGAAGTTGTGTTTCTGATCGTCTTTGCCAAGGTGATTTTAGTTGTCTAAATGGCCAATGTCAAAAAGAGGATCCAGCTTCTTGTCAATGTTGTTGTGATAAAGATGAAAATAATGCTGATAATGAAAATATTAATCCGGCTTGTTGTGCTCCGCTAACCTGTGATTACTCTTGTGGTGTTAGTGCTAATTCTCCGGCTAATGATGATTATAGTTATGGACTATGTTCTGGTTGTAATGTTCTCAATCTTGATTATTCTTCCAGCACAAACATCCTTGATTCAGATTATTCTTTAAATGATTCAGCTTGTAATTGTTTAGGAATCTCTGGAAAATATTGTGAGGTTAATGATGTTTATCCAACTGGAGCTTGTCTAGATTGTTCGGCTTTACAATTTGAAGAAACTTGTCGAGCTCATAGTTCTAGCTGTTGTTGGGATTCAGTTGATAATTCTTGTCGAAGTGGGGTTAGTGATTCTAGTGTTTGGGAAATCAACCCAAGCAATATAGGTCTTTGCCCCTATTATGGCTGTGATCCTGATGACATAACTCATTGTGACAGCTTAAATCCAACATTAAATACAAATAATACTTATCCAACAATATACTCCAGTTTGTATTTATGTGATGTTGGTTGTGAAAGAAATTGTAATCAATTTACTTCTTTAGATGAGTGTTCGGCTGTAAATAATTGTTGTTGGGATGCTACTTTAGAGTCTTGTAAAGCAGGAACTCCTTTTGATGAAGGAGGTAATAATCCTGGAGAATGTAAATATTTTACTTGTTCAGATCCAGTAAATGAAATTTGTTTATTTACTACTGATTCGACTAATGGTAATTATCCTAATTTTTCTGATTTAGAGTCTTGTGAGGCTGTTTGCAAAGAAGCTTCTCTTGGAGATAATTTATATTGTTCTCAAACTGCCTCAACTACAGATGTCTCAGTTTGTGACAGTAGTGTTTGTAATCAACTCGATTGTTTAACTGAAAGTGGTTCACTGGGTGGATCTATTGATGATTGTGGAACTTGTTGCTGCAATCCTTCGGCGACAATAGATAAATGTGGACAAATAAATAGCAGTTTAACTTGTTTACCAAATAAAGGGCTTTGTACTGGAGATAATCGTGGTTTATGTTGTGGATGTTCTTCTGATGCTAGCTGTGTAGGAGAATCAGCTTCGCCTGATTTTGTTGGTTGCGCCTTAGATACTTGTTGTAAGGCTCGTCCTCAAATTGAAGAAGATTTGTCTAAAAATGCTGGTCTTAGCGTTTTTCCAGAACATCGAAGTCTTGATGTTTGTCGAAATAGTGTGATCGAAGTAAATTTTGATCAACGAATGGACGTCACTAGCTTAGAGGGGAATATATTATTATTAGAAGAAACTTCAGAAATCTGTTCCCCGGGAACATATTTTATTGGTCAAGCCGATTTAAAGAAAGATAATAACTTGGGACCTTTTAGATTTATAAAAAATATTTTTATTAAAACCTTTAACTCTTTGGCTAAAGTTTTTGGGGGAACGGTTTTAGCTTCTCCTTCTGTAAATAAAAATTATTGTTCTGTTTTAGGAACAATTGATTTCGAGCATTTAGCTGACAATAAAACTAAAGCATATTTCAAGCCAAATAATCTATTAAAAGCTGGCGCTAAATATTTTGTAGTAGTGAAAGGTGATGAGGCCTTAAATAGTAATAGTGGAGTGAAGAGCCTGGAAGGAATTGGTATGAATGGTTTAGGTTATTATACCGGAGATTTATTAAACGCTCCTAATCCTGGAGTTTGGTTAGAATCTTCAGCTAATAGTAACATTAAATTTAATAATGTTAATTATCAAAACTCATATATTTGGGAATTTAATACTCAGGATGTAAGTTCTTTGGGCCAAGGAATTTGTACCATTGATTATGTTAATTTGTCACCTTCTTCTTATTTATTCCAAACTGTTGAGAATGATATAAATGAAAATGATGAAGACTCTAATCATGGCTCTTTTGATTCTGTTAAGGATAGAGATAAAGTTTATTCAGCCAAAGCTTATTCAGCTGACAATCAATTAATTCAACCAACGGCGCAATATAATTGGACTTGGGATTGGGATATTTCTAATGAAAATGTTTTAGTTTTTTATGATGATTTAGATAATAATGGGGAAAGTGATATTATTGGATTTTCTATGGATGGTAATAAAAGATTAATTGGTGCTAAAAGTGGAATTACTGACGGCCAGGCCAATGTCTCTGTTTCTACAATTCTATCATCACCTTATACTACCGTTGGGGATGGAGTTTCTAAGACCGTGCCAGTTTATGTGATGATTTGTAATAATCCTTGGCCAGCTTTTAGTGGCGAGACCTGGGAGCCTTGGAAGGATAAAGAATTTAATAGTGAAAATGAAAATGTTGGACAATATAATTATGAATTTTATTATTGTCGTGATTCTGGAACGCAAGGCACCGCCGATGATTTGCCAGCTTTTTTAAGTGATAGAGATGTTACCAAGGGCAATAGCTTAATTAGAGTTTGTAGCAATGCTCCTTCTCAAACTTGCAGTGTTAATAGCGATTGTCCTAGTGGAGGTCTATGTTTGGCTAGCTTCTTAAAAGAAACATATTTCTTTAAAGAAAGAATTCCTCATTTTATAGAAAATGTTTCAGCTCAAGACAATGGAACCGGAGGTAGTTTAAAAATTAAATGGGAGTCAGAAAAGGCCTTGGTAGATAAATATAAAATTTATTATAGTTTTTCAGATAATTCTAATCAACAAGAAAAATTAGTTAATCCAGAGATTGAATGTAGTGATGAAGCTGATAGTATTTTTGTTGATAGTGTTCCTACTACTATTAAATATTCTTGTCAGATTGATTTAAATGATTTAGTTAATAATCAGCAATATGCCATTAGAGTTACGGCTATTAGTGAAAATTTAGCAGAAACTAATTTTTCAGCTACAGTTTTTGGAACTCCAACTGAAACAGCTATCGAGCAAAGTAATTTAAATATTCCGCTTAATTTACAGGCCGAGGTTTTGTCTACTACTAGTAAAACAGTAAAATTAACTTGGGAGGCTCCAGCCGGATATAGTGTTTCTAGTTATAAGGTTTATAGGGGGGTATCTTCAACTGTCTATGGGGCATCTTTTTTAACTAATAGTTCTGATACCGAAATAATTATAAATTTATCTTCAGCTCCTAATAATATTTATTATTTAGTAGTTAGTTCTATCGGCTTGACCAGTGTAGAAAGTGGCAAGTCTAACGAAGTCATGATTAATTTAACTGATGGCACCACTAGCTCTTTTGGCTATAATCCTTGTTCTGGTTTTAGTTCTTGCGGAGATACTTGTTCTTATAATGAGGTTGTTTATAATACTGTTCAAATTGGAGATCAATGTTGGTTTAAAGAAAATTTAAGAACCACCAAATATCGAGACGGTAGTAATATATATTATCCTGGGGGTAGTAATAGTTCCTGGACATACAATACTTCGGGGGCTTATGCTTGTTATTCAAACTCTCTTTCCAATTGTTCTATTTATGGGGCGCTATATAATTGGTATGCTGTTAATAATTCCAGTGGTCTTTGTCCTAGTGGGTGGCATGTTGCTAGTCATGATGACTATACTGACCTAGAAAGACGAATTTGTTTACTCGAAGGTAATAATGAAATGATCTGTTTTGAGAGATTTCCAAAAGACGATGTTTCTGAAGGACTTTTTGGTGTAGATGAGGCTATAAAATTAAAGTCAACTAATTGGGATGGAACAGACGATTATGGCTTTAGTATGATAAAGGCTGGATATCGCCATGAAAATGGTTCTTATTATAGTAATCATTGGGCTTTTCATTGGACATCGACTGATGCTGGATCAACTGCCTGGAGAAGATTGTTTGGAAATATAGAACCAAATATTCAAAGGGCTAAAAATGCCCCAAAAAACAGAGGAAATTCAGTTAGATGTGTTAGAAATTAAATTTATTTTATATAAATTAAAATAAAAAAATGAAAATTAAAAATATTTTTATCAAAAAAAATTTTTTGATCGCTTTATTACCCTTATTGCTTTTAGGATTTGTTTTGCTTTTGCAAAACAATTTAGCACTGGCTCAACAAAGTGAATCTGATGCTATTGCAGTTAGAATTATTCCTAATCCTAATCACCTAAGTGCTCAAAGATGGTATCAATCTCAAGGTTTCTCTGGATCACCACAATCTTTAATAGTTGATGGATATAAGGCGGTGCGCGATGGTCGAACGGTTTATGTTTCGGCTACTAATGTAGTGGGAAATAATTTATACACTAACATCTATTTAATCTCCTATGATCAAGAGGCCGATTCTCAAACAATAGATATTTTTGGAAGAATTTTAAAGAACTGGAAATTTAATATTAATTTAAATGCCAATATTGGAACTTGTTCTATCTCTGATAAAAATTGCTATACTGATGCTGATTGTGGACAAGGATATATTTGTGGAAGTTCAAGTAATTCCCAGCAAAATAAATGTGTTTTAGAAGAAAGTATTAGTTGCTTAATTGATTCAGATTGTCCCAATGATTTATTTTGTGATAGTTTAAAGTCAAAAATTATTAGAGACGTTGATCGTTTAGAAAAAATTTTAGCTTTAAAAGAAAAAATATCTCAGTATAATCAAAATAATAATAAATATCCGACTTTAGAGGCTGGAACTTATTTGCCTCATGTGGCACTATCAACTTGGCCGAGTTGGCAAAATGTTTTTTTAGGACAAATTGGAGTTAGCGGAATTATTGATCCAATAAATAAATTAGGTTCTTGTGCCGACGAAGAACAAAAATTTAATTTAGATACTTGTTGGAATGCTACTGATAATATATTTTATGATTCTCATAATTATAGCGATTTTGTATTACCAGCTAATAGCCACACTATAGTCTATATAGCCAATCCTAATGGTTCTGATTATGAATTATGTGCTGTTATGGAAACTGCCCTAGATGGTATAGATTATTCTTTGGCCTCCAGTACTTTAGAAGGATTTTCTTGCTCTCTAGATACAACTACTGGTAATATTGGCTTGTCCGGGCAAAATGCTAATAATGCCCCCTATGTTTCAGAGTATTCTTTGGAGGGGGAAGCTGGCCAAGAATTTAGCGGCTTTATTAAGGCCGTTGATCCAGAGGGTCATCCGATTTCCTGGGGGATAGAGTCAACATATCAGGTTTTTTTAGAAGATGACAGCTCAAAATTTAAAAATAAATTTGTCTTTATAAAGGGATTTCTAAATAATATTATAAGGAGGGCTTTAGCAGCAGCTCTACATAGCACAGATTTTTCTACTTGGACACCTCCGCAAAAACCCTCTATCTTAAATACCGGCAATCCTTTACAAAAAAATTTACGAGCAGAAAGAGCTGGTGCCCCAGGAATTTATCCAATTACGATAAATTTATCTGATAATGCTGGGTCTTCTAGTTCCGAAATTTTATATATAAACATTGCGACATCCACTCCACAAATAATAGCTGGAGATATAAATTATAATTTCAGTTACGGGACTCCTTTATTGGGAGAAATAATTATTAATTCTGAAAATGAATTATTATCTAATAGTGTAAAAATATCAACAAATAATCCTGGATTAAACCCCCAAGCTTTTTTATCAATAAATAATTGTGTAGGATTATTTCCGGTCAATGGAAATATAGAGGCTTGTCTAGAAAGGCTTTCTGATCAGCAATATTCTGTAAAAATAAAAGAAAACAATAATGGAATAAATTCTAATATTTTTTCTCCAGGGTCTTATCCTTATAAAATTCTTGTTGAAACTCAATATGGGTCTAGTTTTAAAGATTTTTCTATTAATATATCAGCTGATGCTCCGGTTCTTAATTTAAATAATTGTCCGACAGTAGCAAATTTGGGTGATTATTACGAGTGTAATTTGTCAGTTTATGGATCTGGCGAAGGAGTTTCTTTTTCTATTGGCTCTAGTTTGCCTCAGGGTCTTTCTTATGACTCTGCTAATAAAAAAATTAAAGGATATTTATTGAAGATGGTTAATGATTATCCTGTAACAATTTCGGCTCAAAATAATTTAGGAATGAGCTCTTCTAAAACTTTTTCTTTAAATGTTGTTAGTAATTGTGGAAATTATTTAGTTCAATATCCAGGGGGTCCTTGGAATTCTGATGGGACTATTAGAAATCAAGGAGGTTATTATAGAACTGTCTTGATCGGTAGTCAATGCTGGTTGAAAGATAATTTGAACATTGGAAACATGATTTTATCAACTAGCACATCAGCCAACAATACTACTTTTGAAAAATTTTGTCAGGATAATGACCTTCTAAATTGCAACTTATTCGGCGGTCTATATAAATGGGATGAGGCTATGGATTATTTTTATGAAAATAATGGTTTCCAAGGAATTTGTCCGGATGGCTGGAGAGTCCCAACTGATAGTGAATGGCATGTCTTAGAAAATTATTTAAAAAATGATGGTCAAAATTGTGACCCCAATAGAGATGGTTCAATGTCTTGTTTGGAAGCTGGAGATAAATTAAAAACTACTATATTAAATTCTACTCCACCTTGGACTGGCAGCAATTCTTCTGGATTTTCAGCTCTATTTAATCCTTTGATGGAGTCAAATGGAACATTTTTTCATCCAAACCTTATTGATCCTGTTAATACTTGGGACAGTTATAATTGGACTAGCTATTGGTCTTCTACTCAAAGTTCCGATAATGAGGCTCTAGTTAGACTTTTGAGTAGCAATAGCAAGGGAATTCAAAGAGAATCAAGAGTAAAGACAGGAGCACACTCTATTAGATGTATAAAAGAAATAAAGCAATGTAATATTAACTCTGATTGCGCTTATTTGGGTTCTGGGTATAGCTGCAATAACGGAGCCTGTGTTAGTGTTTTTGGAACTAATATAGAGGTTGAAATAGTTAACCCTTTAATTCCGGTAATTCCAAATAATAATTTAATTCCTGTTACTGAAGTTAATTTAAATTTAGGAAATAATTCTAATATTAATATGAATAAGGTTCCGGTCGGGGGAATTGTTCCAGCTAAAAATTCTAGTTTCTCAGATTTTAAAAAAGTTGCTCCTTAATGTTTATTAATTTATTTATTTGTGTTATAATTTAACAAGATATATTTAAATATTAATTTAAAAATTATGTTTGAAGATTTACAAAAAGATCAAAATAATAAAGTTGATGATATTTTTGCTGATTCAGATAAAATAGACAATCAACAAGAAAGTAAGGCTCCTTTAAATTTCAAAGATTCAAATTTGACTAAAAATCCTATTGCTCCTTCGGGTGACGGTTTGGCAGAGTTTGAAGAGGAGGATGACAATAAATCAGGAAAAATTATTAAAACTATTTTTTTAGTTATTTTAATTTTAGCTATTATTGGTGTTTCGGCTTATTTTGTTTATTCTAAAATTTTATTACCAAAAACTTTAAGTCAAAATAATTCTTTAATTCAAGAAAATGATTTAAATAATGAAGATGAAGATATTGTAAGCAATATTGTTGAAGATGAAAATATTAATGATGAAGTTGTAGCAACAACTTCTGAGAACGACATTATTGAAGACGAGATTGAAGAGGATTTAGGAACAACCACCCTAGAAACTGTCGATAGTGATATGGATGGACTAACTGACTACGATGAAATTTATCTTTATGGAACTAATCCTTATATTATCGATACCGATGGAGATGGTTTAAGTGATTATGAAGAAATTGCTATTTTTGGAACCGACCCTTTAAATCCTGATACAGACTCTGACACCTATTTAGATGGTCAAGAGATTGTTTCTGGCTATAATCCTTTTGGCGAAGGAGAAATAAATATTGACTTATTTACAGATAAAAATCTTTTTATAGAGAAGTACCCAGAATTAGTTATTAAATAATTTATGAAAGATAAAAAAGATCAAAAAGAAATAGAAAGCATTACTCCAGATCCAGTTTTTAATATTCACAGAATGCCACAAAATTATAAGAGTGGTCGTTTTGAAATTTCTTCCAGTAGTGAAGGATCAAATGTTACCCCCACTAAAGAGCATCAGCAAAAAAATAAGAAAATTGGTCTAATAATTATGATTTTTGGAGTAATTTTAGTAATATTTTTAGGATATTTGATTTTTTCTTATATTAGTAACCCTAATTTTTCTTTTAATAGCCTTTTTGATTTTGAAAAAAAAGAAGAAATAGTTAACATTAATGATAATGTTGATGATACTGTAAATATTGTCGAGGAAGATCAAGTGGGAGAGGTAATTGAAGAAGATCTCGCAGAGGAGGGCAGTCAAGATGAAGAAAGTGTTGTTGAGATTGAAGACATTGAAGAAGAAAACCTAGAAGAAGAATTTGCTTATGTTTTTTTGGATAGCGATAGCGACGGACTAAGTGATGAGGAGGAATATCTTTTAGGTTCTAATTATTTACAAGTTGATTCTGATAATGACGGCTACGAAGATCTTTCTGAGGTTTTAAATTTATATAACCCCATAGGAGTAAATAAGTTAATTGATAATATTAATATAGAAGAATTTAAAAACAATTCATTTAATTATTCTGTTTTATATCCAAAGTCTTGGGATATAAGTATTCTGAGCGACGAGTCTTCGGTTGTTTTTTCTATTAATGATAACTCTTTTGTTCAGATCTTAGTTGAAAAGAATGAAGGACAACAAAATATTGGAAGTTGGTATGGATCTAGATTCTTTAGTTTTATCAATAGTGAAGACATAATTATAAACGATGACTGGAGTGGGTTATATAGTGAAGATGGTTCAGCTTTTTATTTAACTGATAAAGATTTAAAAAATGTATACACTATATTATATAATTTTCCAGAGAATCAGACCCAGTCTTATATAAATATTTTTAAGACGATGGTTAATTCTTTTCAATTAAATTAGTTAATTGATATAAAAATAGAGGGAAATTTCCCTCTATTTTTTTGTATAAAGATTCTAATGTAATTATTTAGATATTATTTTATCTATTAGTCCATATTTTTTAGCTTCTTCGGCGGTCATAAAATAATCTCTATCACTATCTTTTTCTACTTCAGCTAGTTTTTTACCAGAATGTTTAGCCAAAATTTTATTCATTTTGTCTTTTATTTTTAAAATATGTTCAGCGTGAATTTTTATATCACTGGCCTGCCCTTCATATCCCCCCATCACTTGGTGAATCATTATTTCACTATTTGGTAGGGCTAGTCTTTTGCCGGGGGCTCCAGCTGCTAGGAGTACGGAGGCCATTGAGGCAGCCATTCCAATGCAAATAGTGGAGACATCACAGCTAATATATTGCATGGTGTCATAAATAGCCAAGCCAGAAACAACTGATCCTCCTGGAGAATTAATATAGAATTTAATGTCCTTAGTTTTATCTTCAGCTTCTAAAAAAAGAAGTTGAGCAATTATGATATTGGCAGTATGATCGTTAATTGGCTCTCCTAAAAAGACTATTCTATCCTTTAATAAACGAGAGTAAATATCATAAGCTCTTTCTCCTTGTCCGCTTTTTTCAATTACCATTGGTATTATTGACATATATTTAATATTAATTTTAATATTTTATTTATAACATGTTTTGCTAAAAAAATCAACTTAAGTAATTACTGAATAAGTTCACTTACATTTTGGAAAATCAAAAAACCCAAAATGTATGCAAAT
>CAZMNE010000009.1:4092-29314 GCA_964567645.1 uncultured Gammaproteobacteria bacterium | reverse complement strand
CAGTTGGCTAAGGCGTCTGGTTTGGGACCAGAAGATCGTGGGTTCGAGTCCCGCCACCCCGACCAATAATATAATTAAATGTTATTATAATTTTAAATAATTAATAAAAAATATGCCAAATAAAAAATCAGCTAAGAAAGAATTAAGAAAGGCTGCTAAAAGACAGAAAGATAATAATTTAGTAAAATCAAAGGCTAAAGATCTTATCAAAAAAACAAAAAAACAAATTGAGGCTAAGGATAAAACGGCCGAAAAAGATTTTAATAATGTTATTCAAGCTATTGATAAAATGGCTAAAAAAGGAATAATTAAAAAGAACACTGCGTCTCGAAAAAAATCTAGATTACAAAAAAAAATAAATAATATCAAAAAATAAATCAGACCTGATCTTGGATTCTAGTTTTTTATTAAAAACTTTCTCTCAGATCTAGGAAAAAACAATGTTAGAAAAAAAGATTAAAGAAAAAATTATCAAGAAGTTTCAAACTCATCCTAATGATACTGGATCTTCTCAGGTTCAAATTGCTATTTTAACTGCTGAAATAGAGGAATTAACTGAACATTTAAAAAAACATAAACATGACTTCTCTTCTCGACGTGGATTACTTAGAAAAGTGTCTGAAAGACGACGTTTGTTAAAATATCTGCAAAAAGAAGACGAACAAGCTTTTATTGAATTAGCTAAAAAACTAAAACTTAAAATAGCCAATAAAATGGTTCGAGATGAGGAAGAAAAAAAATTAAAAGAACAAGAATTAGAAAAAATGATTCAAGAAGAAGAAGATATCGAATAAAACTATGATAAAACACAAAGAACAAAGGGTAGGAATTTTAGTGGATGTGTCTAATATGTATCATTCTGCTAAAAATCTATTTGGTAAAAAAGTAAACTTCCAAGAAATATTAAAACAAGCAGTCGCTGGTCGAAAACTTATTCGGGCGACTGCTTATGCTATTAGGACAGAGACAGAAGAAGAGACTCCTTTTTTTGAAGCTTTGAGCCAACAAGGATTTGAAATTAAAATGAAAGATTTGCAAATCTTTGCTGGAGGAGCTAAAAAAGCTGATTGGGATGTAGGATTAGCCATTGATGCTATTAAATTAGCTGCTAAACTAGACGTTATTATTATAGTCTCTGGTGATGGTGATTTTTTACCATTAGTTTCATACCTACAAAATAACAAAGGATGTTTAGTTGAAATTATGTCTTTTGGCAAAACAACCTCTTCTAGATTAATAGAGGAAGCTGATGATTTTATAGACCTTGGGAAAAATAAAAATTTTTTAATCAACAATTATAAAAGAAAAAAAACATAATTTTTATGTTTTTATAATTAATTAATTTTGATCATCAAATATCGAGAACTGTATTGATATACAGGGCTTTAATTTGATGGTCAAAAAAAATCTTATGAATGAAGAAAAAATTGTTTCTGGAAATTGGTTAGGTAAAACCCTAACCCTTAAAACCGGAAAGCTGGCTAAACAAGCTGATGCTTGTGTTTTAGCTCAATATGGAGACACTGTAGTAATGGCTACCGTGGTTCAATCAAAAAATGAAAGAGAAGGAATCGATTACTTCCCTTTAATGGTGGAATTTGAAGAAAAATTATATGCCGCCGGGATAATCAAAGGATCTCGTTGGGTTAAAAGAGAGGGTCGCCCCAGCGATCAATCAGTTTTAACTGGCAGAATGATTGATAGATCTATCCGCCCACTATTTAACGAAGATGACAGAAAAGATATTCAATTAATTGTAACGGTTTTATCAGTCGACGGAGAAAACGACTATGATGTTGTTTCATTAATTGCTGCCTCAACAGCCTTAAGCATCTCTGGAATTGAATGGAAAGGGCCAATTGGTGGTATTAGAGTTGGTTTAATTGAAGATCAATTTGTTTTTAACCCAACCTATGAGCAACAATCCCAAAGCTCCCTAGACCTAATTGTAGCTGGAACAGAACAAAAAACTATTATGCTTGAAGCTGGAGCTCAAGAAATAAAGGAGGATATAATCTTAGAGGCTATCAATCAAGGACAAGAAAAAATGCAAGAAGCTATTAATATCATTAAGGAATTAAAAAACCAGATTAACATAGCCGAAAAAATTGCTAAGAAAAAATTAATTAGTCAAGAAGAAATAAAAGCTAAAGAAGAGAAAGAAAAATTATTAGAGATTGGAAAAGAATGGCTAAACCAAAATATTAAAGAAAATTTATTTAATCAAACACATTATACTAAAAATGAAAGAAAATTAGCCGTTAAAATAATTAAGGAAAAATTAGACGAATATTTATTTTCTCAAGAAATAGAAAAAAGCTCTCGGGATTATGTTATAAAATCATTAGTTGAAAAAATGGTTGAAGCTGAAGTAACTAAAGCTATTTTAGATGAGAAAAAAAGAGTTGATGGTCGATCTTTAAACGAAATTAGAACTCTTTCAGCTGATACTGGAATATTGCCAAGAAATCATGGAATTGGATTATTCTCTCGTGGAGAAACTCAAGTTCTTTCTATTGTTACCTTAGGTGCTCCCGGGATGGAACAATCTTTGGAAGGAATTGAGGGGCAAAGCAAAAAAAGATACATGCATCATTATAATTTCCCTCCATATAGCGTAGGAGAAGTTAGCCCCCTTAGAGGAACTGGTCGTCGAGAAATTGGTCACGGAGCCCTAGCTGAAAAAGCCATTATTCCAGTTTTACCAAAAAAAGAAGATTTCCCTTATACCGTTAGAGTAGTGAGTGAAACCCTGGGATCAAATGGATCCTCTTCTATGGGGGCCACTTGCGGATCGTCTCTAGCCTTAATGGATGCTGGTGTACCAATTAAAAGCCATGTAGTTGGAATTGCTATGGGATTAGCCTCTAACGACGATATGAGTCGCTGGGAGGTTCTAACTGATATCCAAGACCTAGAAGATGGCAAAGGCGGAATGGACTTTAAAATAACCGGAACCAAAGAGGGCTTAACAGCTATTCAATTAGACACCAAAACAGATGGATTAACTAAAGAAATAATCACTAAAACACTATCTCAAGGACGCGAAGCTCTAAATCAAGTTTTAGAAGTTTTAAACAATGAAATTCCCGCTGCTCGAACCGACTTATCACCCTATGCTCCAAGAATAATTAGCTTTCATGTTGACCCAGAAAAAATTGGAGCTATTATTGGTCCAGGTGGAAAAATTATTAATAAAATAATTGAAGAAACCGAAGTATCTATTGATATCGATGACGATGGATTAGTGATGATTTGCTCTACTAATTCAGAAAAAGGTAAAATAGCCGAAAAAATGGTTAAAGATATTGTCAGGGAGTTTGAAGTTGGCGAGGTCTTCGCTGGAAAAGTTGTTAGAATGATGGATTTCGGAGCTTTTGTTCAATTAGCCGGAAACCAGGATGGTATGGTTCACGTTAGTGAATTAGCCCCTTATAGGGTAGAAAAACCAACTGACTTAATTAATGTTGGAGATATAGTTCAGGTTAAAATAAAAGAGATTGACTCTCAAGGAAGAATAAACCTAACTATGAAAAATTTGCCAGAGAATGAACACCTTTGGAAAGATCGCCAAGGAGAGTCCAAAAGAGACAATTTTGGTGGTGGCGGATACAATAGGAATAATAATGGCAAGAACGATTCTTTTAGAAAACCAAATTTTAATAAAAAATACTAATCTATTATAATTATTGACTTTTTAATAATATTGATATAATATTTAAAGGAAATTAATAATATAAATGATAAAGAAATAAAATTATGCTTACAATTAAACTAGCCAAGGTTGGTAAAACAAACAAAAAAGTATTTCGAATAGTTATTTCAGAAAAAGCTCGAGATCCATATGGAAAAGCTTTAGAAATATTAGGTTCTTATAATCCTTATAGCAAGGAATTGAAAGTTAAAGCTGATAGAGTTAAATACTGGATTAGCAAGGGGTCAACTATGACTGCTTCTATTAATAATCTTTTTGTTGACAATAAAATTATTGAAGGGAAAAAAGCTAAAAATTCTAAACCAGGTACCCCCAATAAAAGAAAAGCTGAGAAAGTTGAAAAAACAAAACAAAAAGAAGAAGAGGCTAAAAAAGCTACTGAAGAAACTAAGGCTACTGACGAAACCCCAACTACCGAAGAAGCTCCGGCTAAAGAAGTTACAGCTACCGAAGAAACTCCAGCTGAAGAAGTTACAGCTACCGAAGAAACTCCAGCTAAATAACAAAATTTATCTTTCTTGACTTTTAAAGACAGGAAAGCTAAAATATAGACAGGGTTGAGAAATCAACCGCACCAATTTGGTGATAATAATTAAAAAGTTCTTACAAATTTGTTTAAAATTAAAGAAATTAAGGGCAA
Organism: uncultured Gammaproteobacteria bacterium; assembly: GCA_964567645.1. Classification (GTDB taxonomy): domain Bacteria; phylum Patescibacteriota; class Patescibacteriia; order Patescibacteriales; family UBA12465. The sequence goes on along the minus strand of CAZMNE010000009.1, from coordinate 24,959 downwards.
TTTGCAAGAATTAAGTCTATGACTATGTCAGAAAATCTAGACAAGCAATTTTTAGAAACTGTTGTAAAATCTATTGTTAGCGTCCCAGACGCTGTAACAGTAGAAAGAACAGTTGACGAACGTGGAGTTCTTTTGACTTTAAAAATCGATCAAAGTGATATGGGATTCGTAATTGGTCGTCGCGGACAAACAGCTCAAGCTATCAGAACTTTATTAAAAGTAGTTGGAGCTAGAAACAATTCTCGCGTAAACCTAAAAATCTACGATCCAAACAATGGAAATCGTCCAATGAGAAGAGATGATTCTATGGATAACTCTATAGATAGTTCTCTTGACACCTCAGCTATCGATGATTTAAAAATTTAATCTTTAAAAATTTCGATACACTAATAAAAAACCACAACCGTGGTTTTTTATTTTTATAAACAACCTTAAATATATGAAATTTAATATTATAACCATATTCCCTGCTATCTTAAACTCATACTTAGAAGAAGGCATGATTAAGAGAGCCATTGATAAAAAAGCTATAAAAATAAAATCTCATAATCTTAGAGATTTTACCACCGACAAGCACAAAACTGTCGATGACACTGTTTATGGAGGGGGCGCTGGAATGCTTTTAAAAATAGAGCCACTTTATAAGGCTATTAAAAAAATAGCTAGAAGAAAAAAAACTGCTGGTAAAAAGATTATACTATTGTCAGCTCAAGGAAAAACCTGGAATCAATCCCTGGCTAAAAAATATTCTAAATTAAAAGAAATAACTTTTGTCTGTGGTCGATACGAAGGAGTTGACGAACGAATTAAGGGCTTTATTGATGAGGAAGTCTCTATTGGAGACTATGTTTTAACTGGAGGAGAATTAGGAGCCCTGGTCATAATAGACTCCGTTTCTAGATTATTGCCCAAAGTATTAGGAAACTCTGATAGCCTAAAAGACGAGTCCCACAACCAAGATGGACTATTAGAATATCCTCAATACACCAAGCCAGCTGTTTTTAAGGCTGGAAACAAGAAATTAGCCGTTCCCGAGGTATTAATGTCTGGAAATCACAAATTAATAGAAGAATGGAAAAATAAGCATATTCAAAGGTCTTGACATATTTTGATATCTATGATATAATACTCAGTTAGAAGTTCGTTAACAAATTACGGTTAAAAAGTTTTAGTTGCTATTAAGATCTGATAATAATGAGATTTTAATAGCAATTAAAACTTAATATTAACTAAAAACTGTATATAATGAAAACAAGAAGTATCGTAGTGCTATTTGCACTTGTATTAATGGCTTTAATGACAGCCTGTGAAAAAGATTTAAATTTTTATCCCGGATCATCTGATAACGATGGGGATATTATCAACCGTGTAGAGCTAAATTATTCGGTCCACGGACCTGAAAAGTCAGCCGTAGAAAAAAACGCCATCGTTAGCGGGGCAGAAATCTCCGGATCAGTAAATTATTATTTTTCTTTCTGGTTAACACCAGCAACCGGTGACCCAATTGCCTTGGGAATTTTTGAAATAAGGAACGAAGATGATGTGATCGTTTACATATCGGCTACCGCCGAAAATGGAATCGATCATAAATTTTCGGAACCTGGTGTCTATACCTTGATTGTAAATGGAAATCTGGGAGGAACATCTTTCAACTTTAATAACATTGAAATCAATGTTTTAGAGTCTGGAGTTATTCCGGATGATCCCGATGAGATTCCGGCTACATCACCTGTTCGTCTCCACAATTTTCACATCGACGGTAATACCGCCTATGTAAATGTGGTGATAAGCAAGTCTGAGTATCAGGCCCAATCAAGCGCTAACTGGTTTCACGTTAAAAGGGTGAATGGAACTGATTGGTCAACTAACAACGCTGTTGTTAGTGAAGAGGATAGTGTTCGATTTACACTTTCATTCCCGGCTACAAATCAGACCTATGTAGAATTTAATGCAGCCTTTCATGATGGAAGCACTGGCGGAATGTGGCTAACACCATCGGCCGGACAAAATCCATCAATATTGTACTCAGGTGCTACAAACACCCCCTACAATAATTCTGGATCATTCTTTGGAATGAGACTGAATATAAACGGAAGCTCGGCTGAACTACGTACCTACGACGGAATTCTTCTCCTTTCCACTGAAGACGAAGTAGAAATCACCATCCCCGGTAATAATGGAGATGGCCCAGCGAATGATTACACTATCAGGTGGTCAGGCTACACTCATTTCTTTAAAACGGAAATAAGTGATCCGACTTTCCGTTATCGTATCGGATCAACTGGAGATTATGAGTTTTTGACAGCAACCGTCTGTCCAACAAATTCAGAATATTTCCAAGTTGAGATTCCAGCAGGAACTACAGGAGAAATGCGTTTTCAATTTGGAACCGGAACTGGTTCAAGCTTTATTCCTTCTCTTATAGAGATGAGCCAAAGCATGTACTACGAAGGAACTACCTTGGAACTGGTTAAAAACATCTAACCATTCCAAAAACAATATTCAAAAACCTTTCACAAGAAAGGTTTTTTTATTTTCTATATTCAATTTTATAAATAATTTTAGATAATCTTAAAATTATTACCATCAATTTTTTTAATATGACCCTCAATCATAAATCCAGAAGCTTTTTTGTGTCCACCACCACCAAAAATACTGGCTAATTTTGTGCAATCAATATCTTTTTCAGAAAAACCCACCCTTAAACTACCCTTAATTTTACCAGTTTCGTCTTCTCTTATTAATAAAACCATGTCAGCCTCCGATAGATTACTTATAAATCCAACAATATCACCAAATATTTCACTGTTCCATTGACCAAGTTCATTTCTAAAATTTTCTAAATCTTCCCAGGGCAAAACCGAAAAAGCTAAATTATATTTTTTATTAACCTTTAAATTGGCTAAGGCCAGACCCCATAATTTCATTTCTATAAAGCTTTTATTACGCCAAGTATTGTCTAGTAATTTAGGAAATTGAGCTCCCAAGCTCATTAACTCCGAAGAGATATCTAAAGTATCGCTACTAACTGAAGGATACAAAAGATTGCCCGTATCTGTTAAAATCCCAGCTAATAAACAATTAGCCATCGATCGATTGATTTTAATATTATTAATTTTGATAAAATTATAAAGAACTTCAGTAGTAGAGGATAAAGGAATTCTAATTTCAATATCAGCATAATTATCTACTGGAACATGATGATCAAATTCAATAATAACAGTATCCAGCATTAAATCTCTAACATTGACAATATTATCCTTTAAAGAAGTTCTACTCATCGAACCACAATCAACAATTATAGCTAAATCAAAAAATTTAAAAAAGTCATCGCCAACTTCTTTCCCAGAATTAAAGCGATGACTAATTATTTTTAATAAATTTTTCTTATCTCCAATAATTTCCTCCTCATTAGGCAAAAAGGAATACTCATCTTCCTTTTTTCCATCAGCAAAAGCAATATAATCTTTATTAAGATCTTTTAGTATTTCTATTAAAACACTCAAAGAAGATAAGGCGTCAACGTCAGGATTTAAATGAGAAATTAATAAAACATTTTTAGATTGCAATATTTTCTCCCAAGCTAATTCTGATTTTTTTATATTTTTATCTAAAAACATATCTTTTATTCCTGTTCTTTTTTGATCTCCTCTAAAGTTTCCTCAATTTTAATAGCTCTTTTTAAATCTTCATCAATTTCCCAATTTAAATAAGGCCCTTTTATTAATTTAAGTTTATTTTTTAAAACTTTTGATAATAAACTTGATTTTTTTCTCAAATTTTTTAAAGCTGTGCCAGAAAAATTTTCTGGTAAAATAGAGACAAAAATATTAGCTACTGAAAAATCAGGGGAGCATTCTGCCCTAGTAATAGTTATTAAAAAATTGGGGGACTCTACCTCCCCAATTATTGCCTCGGCTAAATAATGCTTAACTGTTTCATTTGTTTGTAAATTAGACATAATATTAAAATTCACCTTCTATTTCCTCCTCTTTATAAAAAGACAGAACATCTCCAACCTCAATCACTGGACGTCCTTCGTATCTAATACCACATTCTTGGCCAGCCTCTACAGAGTTAACATCTTGCTTGCCGGCCTGTAATTTATCTATTTTACCTTTATCGATAAAGTTTTCTCCACGCCAAATTTCCAACAAAGAATCAATTTCAACCTGGCCATCGATAACTTTGCCTCCAATAATCTGAGAATTATTTTCAGTTCTAAAAATAGCCAAAACTTCCAATTTTCCTAAATCTTTTCTAACTATTTCTGGTTTATAAATATTTTTCATCTCAGCTTTTACATATTTAATTAAATCATAAATAATATTAAAGATATTTATTTTAGTACCCTTTTCTCTAATCAAATCTTCTACTTGAGGTTGCAATTTTACATTAAAACCAACAATCTGAGCATTAGAATCCTCCGCTCTTTTAATATCGCCCTCACCAATATTCCCCAATCCTTTTTGAATTATTTTTACCTTTATTTTTTTAGTATTAATTTTCATCAAAGACTCTTCAATGGCCTCAGCTGAACCTAAAAAATCAGCTTTAATTATTAAATTTATTTTTAAAGAATCGTCTTCAATTTCTCCGCCAGAAAACATTTTCTCAGAATGAGCCTTGGAAGCAATCTTTTTAATCTTAATTTTCTCTCCCTCTCCAACCTCTAAAATATCTCCCACTTCCGGTAATATTTTTAATCCTAAAACTCTAGCTGGGTCAGACGGGCAGGCAATTTCAATGCTTTCTCCTTTATAGTTCTGTAAAGCTTTAACCTTGCCGTAAATAACTCCGTTAAAACATAGTTGATCACCAATTTTTAATGATCCATTTTGCACTAAGATGGTAGCCACTGGACCAGCCCCCTTGTCAATATTTGATTCTACAATTGTTCCAATAGCGCTAGCTGAAGGATTAGCTCTTAAATTTTCAATTTCCATTTCCATAGTTAATAAAACCATATCTAATAATTCATCAATTCCCTGCTCAGCTAAAGCTGAAATTGACACACAAACTGTTTTTCCACCCCAATCCTCTGGAATAATATTTAATTTAGATGATAATTCTTGTTTAGTTTTATTTATATCAGCCCCTTCTTTATCAATTTTATTAATAGCCACAATAAAAGGAATTTTAGAGGCCTCAATGATTCTAAAAGCTTCAATTGTTTGAGGTTTAACCCCGTCATCAGCTGCTACTACTAATATAGCAATATCGGCTACTTTAGCACCACGAGAACGCATAGCAGTAAAAGCTTCATGGCCAGGAGTATCAATAAAAGTAATTTTTTGATCTTTTCTAACAACTTGATAAGCACCGATATGTTGAGTTATGCCACCTGATTCTCCAGCCACAACATTAGTTTTTCTAACAGCATCTAATAATTTAGTTTTACCATGGTCAACGTGACCCATCACCACAATAACCGGGGGACGAATTTCTAAATCAGCCTTTTTTTCATTTTTAATAGCTTCGGCTAAAATCTCCTTACCGCTATCCTTAATTTTATCTTCATTATTTTCTTTTAAAACAACATCCAATCCCAATCCTGCCCCGACAATTACAGCTGAATCAAAATCGATTCTTTCGTTCATAGAAACAAAAACCCCATTTTTCATTAACTCTTTTAAAACTGTATTAACTGGAAGATCTGCTAATGCCGCCAACTCCTTAACAATAACAAATTTACCAATTTCAACTTTTTTAATTTCTTTTTCAGTTAAATCCTCCTGCTCCCTCTTTAAAGCCTCCTCAGCCTGCCTCTGTCTTTCAATTTGAGCTATAAAAACAGGCCAATTCTTAATAATTTTTTTGGCAATCATTTTATCAACCTTAATTGCCTTATTACCAATATTAAAGCCCATTTGTGGCAAAAGTTGACGCAATTCAAAAGGAGAAACTCTTAAAATTCTAGCTAATTCGGTAATATTCATTTATTTTTTATTAATTTATTATCAATTTATATTCATTTCATATTATCTCATTTTTCATTTTTAGTCAATAAAAACAAGATATTTTAACGTGATAGAGATAACGGAAACTCACAACCACAATATTTTTGTCGATAATAGCCCTTTTTCTTGGATAATTCAATTGATTTTCTGGACAATTCTGTCCTATCTAAGTTTAAATTTAAAAATTTTAAATCATTATCATTAGCTAATTTTTCACCAATACTATTAATTCTTTTTAGATCCTTATAGGGACTGGTAGTTAAGGTGGTATAAAAATTTTTTATTCCTAATTTCTTGGCTTTTTCGGCTGTTTTTTTTAAACGATCAAAATAACAGACATGACAACGAGCTCCCCTTTCTGGTTCGTTTTCTAGGCCCCTAACGTCTTTAAGCCATTTACTATGATTATATGGCTCAATTTCTATCTTTAAATTATACTCCCTGGCTAATTCCTTAACCCAAAACAACCTTTTTTCATATTCCTCCAAGGTATTAATATTAGAATTACAAAAATATAAAGTTATACTATATTTTTTTAATAAAATATCGGAAATTAAATAAGCTCCACAGGGAGCACAACAAATATGTAATAATAATTTTTTTCTATCTATAAAATAAAAAAATATTATAATAACAAGCATCAACAAAACTAAGCCAAACAAAGCCAGAAATTTCCCCTGGCTTTGCAAGAATAGACCACCCAAACCAAAAAAAGTGGAAACGCTATAAAAAAACAAAACTGCTTTTTTCTGACTAAAACCCATATCTATTAAACGATGATGCAAGTGTTTCCGATCCGAATATTTAAAAGGATTTTTACCAGAAAAAATTCGACGAATAATTGTCCATAAAACATCCAAGGCTGGAAGGCCAATTACTAACAAAGCAATAGCTATTTTCCCGCCAGAAATAATTGCTAAAACTCCTAAAATATAACCAATCAACAAAGAACCGCTTTCTCCCAAAAAAATCTTAGCGGGATTAAAATTAAATATCAAAAAACCCAATAGAACTCCAAAAAAAATCAGAGAAGCTATAGCGATATCAGGTTGATTATATTTAGAGCTAATAGTAAATAAAAAAATTATTAAACCTCCAATAGCTGAAACTCCAGAAGCCAATCCATCTAATCCATCTAATAATTTTGTGGTATAGGTCATGCCCATTATCCAAATAAATATAATGGCTGAGCTCAACCAAAAAGGAAAAAAAATAAATCCACCCATTGGGTTGCTAATCTTTTCAATGCCCACTCCACCCCAAATAACAGCTATAGCTGCTAAAACTGGCCAAATAATCTGCCATTTAGGAGAAAGATTGTATTTGTCGTCCAAGAGGCCGCCTATCATTAAGAAAATAGCTCCGATAAAAAAACCTAACCAATGGCGATAATTTAAATCTCCTACTAGTAAAAAATCTCTAAAAATAAACAAAAGCAAGAAATAAGCTAAAAATATAGCTAATCCGCCCATTAAAGGAATCGGCTTTTTATGAATTTTTCTATCAACATTGGGCTTATCAACTATATTTAATTTAAAGGCTAATTTTTTTACTAAAAAAGTAAAAAAAGCAGATATAATGAGAGAAAAAATTGTTATAATTATATAATTCATAAAAGTGATTGACAAAATAAATCAATTAATATATACTATCTCTAGTTATTTAACATAGTATTAATATTAAATTTTAAAAAATGCAAGAGAAGAATCGACCGGTTAATGCAGAGAAATTACTCAAGAAAGTGAAAAGAGAGGCACTAAAGACAATTGAAAGGGTAGAAAATGGTCTTTATGAAAAAGTCTATAGCTACAGGAAGCAAGAAATTGAAAAATTTTATGCTGATGAAAATGAAACTATTGCTAAAAATGCCGCCTTAAGATTACTTGAGGAAATTAAAGAAGAAGATATGGCTAAATACGCAAAAGCTAAAAATTTTATAAAAAGCTTAAGCCGACAAAACAAAAAACAAATTTTGTAGCCATAAAATCTTAAAATCTTGCAAAAAATTAACAACAAAATTGTCACAAAAGTGGCAATTTTTTTTATATAAAAGAACTAATTATAAAGTTTTACCTTTTTCTACCTCAATTTCACCAAATTCATTAATAAAAACAGAATCTCTTCTATTTAATTTTTTACTTAAAATTAAATTGGCAATTTCATTTTCAATTCTGTCTTGTAATAATCGACGTAAAGGACGAGCTCCAAATTTAGGATCATATCCAGCCTGAGCTAATTTCAATAATCCATCATCATCATAAACTAATCCAATGCCCTTAATTTCTAAAGATTTAGCAATTTTTTTAATCATCAACTTGGCGATGGCTAAAACATTTTCTAAACTCAAAGGTTTAAAAACGATAATACCATCAAAACGATTTATCAATTCTGGCCGCATCACTTTATTCAAGTGTTCATCAATTAAAGCTTGCTTAATCACTTCCATTTCAATATTTTGTTTAACTGATTCTTGAATAAACAAGGCTCCAGCATTAGAAGTAGTAATAATAATTGAATTAGTAAAATTAATAGTTCGGCCTTGTCCGTCAGTTAAGCGCCCATCATCTAAAATTTGTAAAAATAAATTTAAGATATCAGGATGAGCTTTTTCAATTTCATCAAATAATACCAAGGAAAAAGGTTTTTTTCTAACAGCTTCGGTTAAATATCCTAAAGTCCCATCGGCATCACCAATCATTTTTTTGACACTATCGGCTAATTGATATTCACTCATATCAAGTCGAATCATATAATCTTCATCACCAAAATAAACTTCAGAAACAGATTTAGCTAATTCAGTTTTTCCAACTCCAGTAGGCCCTAAAAATAAGAAACTAGCAATTGGTCTATTGCCCTCCCTAAGCTCAGCTCTAGCTCGACGCAAGCTTCCAGAAACCGCCGAAACAGCCTCTTCTTGTCCAATCATTCTTTCATGAATTTTTTCTTCTAAATTCATCAATTTCTCACTTTCAGATTCAGTTACTTTAGAAACTAAAATTCCAGTTATATCACTAATAACCTCGGCGACATCATTTTTAGTACAAACCTTTTTACTAGGGTCTGATTGAGAAGCTTTGGAATTTTTAACCGCCACAGCCTTAATAATATTAACCGCTTTTTCTGGTAAAAATTTATCATTAATATATTTTATCGATAAACGAACAGTCTCCTCAATAGAATTATAATCAAAATAAACTCCATATTTATTTTCCAGCCAAGAAATTTTACTCTCTAACATATAAACAGCATCATTAAGTTCTGGTTCTACAACATTAATAGTATTCATCACTTGAGAAAGAGCTTTGCCCTCTAAATACTTAGAATAATTTTCAATACTAATTGAGGCTAAGCAATAAATACCTTGACGACTTAAGGTCTCAGCTAAAACCTCAGATAACTCTAAGCTTTCTTCATTTCCAGCTGAAATTCCCATAATATTTTCAATATTTTCAATATACAAAATAATATTTTTAGATCTTTGAATTTCATTAATAATTGTTAACATCCTTTCCTGAGCTTGAATAGGAGAAGCACCACTAACTAAGCGAGAAATATCCAATTCTACTAATCTCTTATCTTTTAAAAAACTAGGAACCTCTTCTTTAACCATTAATTGAGCCAATCCCTCAACTATTGATTTCTTACCACAACCAGGATGCCCAACTAATAAAACACCACTTTGACCGCCCTCAAAAGATTCAAATACTTGTCGCAACTCCTTATCACGAGCCACACAAGCCTCATAATAGCCATATTTAGCCATAACAGTCATATCACGGGAAAAATAGTCAACTGTTGGAGTAGCAATAGCAGTATAGGAACGATTCATGTTATTACCAGGTTTTAATCTAGCCATTTTTTTAAAAATCTTATAATCCTCATACATCTTTTCATTTATTCTAAACCATTTTACAGCATTTTCAATTTTATTTTGAGAAACTTCTAATTCATAAAGAATTTCTTGTAAAATTGGATTTTTTTGATAACAGAAAAGAATAACATTCAAAACACCAACCCCTGTTTTTTTATTATTATAAGCGTCACTAAAAGCTGATAACAATATCTCCTGAACATGACTAGAAAAAATTAAATCTTGTTTTCCTGTTGCTAAATTTTCCGGAGAAACTAAATATTTTTTTAATAATTCTATCAATTTATTAATATCAACATTTAATCTAATAAATAAATTACTAATAGAGCTAGACCTTAAAAGTGACCAGAACAAATGAATAGTATTAACCTCTTTTTGTTTTAATTTGTGAGCCAATAAATAAGAATTTTCTATGATCAACAATAATTCTTCATTTAAAGCCTGAGACACATCTATTTTAGATAATTTTTTATAATCAACAGCCTGGTTATTATTTTTTTTTATTTTTATTTTTTTAATTTTTTTTAACGAAGCTCGAGACTGACTAATTCTATAAACAATGAACATGTCAAAAATTAATGATATTAAAAATAATAAAATCAAATAACTTTCATTATTATAAAAATATAATAACTCTTCTGGGTTCCTGCTTAATAAATCAAAACTTGAATAAACAAAAAAAGCCAAAGATAAAATACCCGATACCCCAATTATATAGGCCAGAATATTAATAATCTTATCTATTTTCTTTTTTAACCTTCTCAAAAATATTAAAGACTTTTTGAAAGCGTTGTTAAAAAATAAAGCTCGGCCTAAAAAAACAACCCAAACCTGACCTTGCTTATCTTTAATAAAGTCCTCTTCTTGAAGTATTATTGATTCTAAAGATTCAATATTCATATAATTAAAAAATTCTTTGCCAAATAAGATAAATAATTAGTATAGGTAAAATCAACCAAGCTGCTATTAAAAATATACTAATTACTATAAAAAATAAAAAGGCTATAAATCTAAACAAAATCTGAAATAATCTAACAAAAAAACTGATCAAACGACTAACAAAATCGCTTTGACCATACATGGGAGTAAATAAATTTTTAAGCCAAACTCCAGCTCCAATTATTATCCATTTTTCTCTTAAGAAATTGCCTAAAACCCTTAAAAACCTAATAAAACCAAGGCTATACCACCAAATAGGAAAATAAGCTATATCAAATAAGATCTGGGCTGAAATTTTGCCCAAATAAAACAAAAAATTATTATTCATATATCATAATAATAACAAATTTTACCTATAAAAGCAAAAAGCCCTTAATAAAAGGGCCTGGCTTAATTTAAACTAAACTTATTATTTTACTGACACTAAAATATCATTTTTGGCTCCAATATCTAATAAAACTTTATCACCATCCTTAACCCGACCCTCAATTATATTAAGAGCCAATTCATCTAAAATAATACTTTGAATAACTCTTTTAAGCGGTCGAGCTCCAAAAGCTGGATCATAACCTTTTTCAGCTAAATGTTTTTTTACTTTTTGGCTAATTTTGATGGCAATATTTTTATTCTTTAATCTATTCTCAACTTTTAATAATTCTAAATCAATAATCTTTTCTAAAGATTCTTTTTGCAAATTTTTGAAAACCACTATCTCATCTATTCTATTTAAAAATTCTAATTTAAAATAATCCCGCAAAATTTTATCAATTTTTTCTTTCATTTCTTCTTGACGGTATTTATCATTTTGTTCTTTGTTTTCACCCCCACCAAATCCAATAGAATATTGTTTAATAACCTCATTCCCCAAATTAGAAGTCATAATAATGATAGTATTTTTAAAGTTTACTTTTCTACCCTTAGAATCTGTTAAAACTCCATCATCTAAGATTTGCAATAAAATATTAAAAGTTTCTGAATGAGCTTTTTCAATTTCGTCGAACAAAATAACACTATACGGCCGACGACGAATTTTATCAGTTAATTGCCCTCCTTCGTCATGACCAATATATCCAGGAGGTGATCCAATTAATTTGGCCACACTATGCTTTTCCATAAATTCACTCATATCTAATCTAACTAAAGCGTTTTCATCATTAAACATAAATTTAGCAATAGTTTTAGCTAATTCAGTTTTTCCAACACCAGTTGGACCAACAAACAAAAAGGAGCCAATCGGTTTTTTCTCCTCATTAATTCCAGCTCGACTTCGACGAATGGCATTGGAAACAGCTGAAATAGCTTCATATTGACCAATAACTGATTTCTTTAATTCTTCTTCTAGTTTAGTTAATTTTTTAATTTCACTTTCTAACATTTTATTAACCGGAATCCCAGTCCAACGAGCCACTACTTTAGCAATATCTTCCTCATCAACTTCTTCTTTTAAAATATGTTGACCTTTTTTTTGTATTTTTACTAAATCTTCTTGTCGTTTTTTTACCTCTTTTTCTAATTGAGGAATAAACGAATATCTAATTTCAGCTACCTTAGTCAAATCATCTCCTCGACGTTCAATAATATCAGCCTCCATTTTTAACTCGTCTATTTTTCTTTTTGATTCTCTAATTTTAGAAATTATTTCTTTTTCATTAGTCCAATGAATTTCCAATTGATTAGCTTTTTCTTTTAATTCTTCCAATTCTTTATTTAATTTTGTTTTTTTAGAAACATTATTTTCTTTGGTACTTAAAAAACTAGCCTTAACTATCTCTAGTCTCTTTATTTCTCTTTTCATATTATCTAAATCTTCGGGCATTGAATCTATTTCCATTCTTAAGGCTGAAGTTGCTTCATCCATTAAATCAACTGCTTTGTCTGGCAAAAAACGATCAGAAATATATCGGCTAGATAATTTTGCAGCGGCCACTAAAGCCTCGTCGGTGATTCTAACCCCATGATGAACTTCGTATTTTTCTTTAATACCCCGAAGAATTGAAACAGTATCTTCAATGGTTGGCTCAGCTACATAAATTGGTTGGAAACGTCTTTCCAGGGCAGCATCTTTTTCTATATATTTTTGATATTCTTTAGTGGTGGTGGCCCCAATAGTGCGAAGCTCACCTCTAGCCAGAGCTGGCTTTAACATATTAGAAGCGTCCATTGACCCTTCACTGGCTCCAGTTCCTACTAAAGTATGGAGTTCATCAATAAACAAAATTATCTTACCCTCTTGAGATTTAATAGTCTTTAAAACCGACTTAAGACGATCCTCAAATTCCCCACGAAATTTAGCGCCAGCCACTAACGACCCTAAATCCAAAGAAACAACTTCTTTATTTTTTAACATTTCAGGAACATCGCCACTAACAATTCTTTGAGCCAAACCTTCAGCAATGGCTGTTTTTCCGGTTCCCGCCTCACCAATTAATACTGGATTATTTTTAGTACGACGAAGTAAAACTTGCATAATACGACGAATTTCAGTATCGCGACCAATGACTGGATCTAATTTTTCTTGCCTAGCCAATTCAGTTAAATTAATGGTATATTTTTCTAAAGTTCTAAATTTGCTTTCTGGCTCTGGATCAGTAATTCTTTGAGAACCCCTTAATTCTTTAAGTATTTCTAAAACTTTTTGATATTCTATTTTAAAATTTAATAAAACATTTTGAGCTGGGCCTCTAACACCAATTAAAGCTAAAAATATATGCTCAGTAGAAATAAATTCATCAGCCATTCTATCAGCTTCTTTTTTGGATCTATCAAAAATGGCCGCCACCTCCCCGGTTCCTTGAACAGACTGAACTGACTCAAAATTAGTATTATTAGTTTTTACTCTTGGCAATTTTTTTATTTCATTAAAAGCATGCCCCTCAATCAACTCTGAATCTATTTTTAATTTATCTAAAACAACCCTAACCAAGCTTTCGCTTTGTTGAAGTAGGGCTAATAATAAATGTAAACCTTCAATATATCTTTGACCAGAGTCAGAGGCAATAATCTGAGCATTAATAATAACCTCCTGCGATCTATTAGTAAATTTATTAAACATATTTATTTAAAATTATTAATTAATTAGCAAGCAATTAGCAATCAATCGCTTGGACTGCTAATAGTATAATTTATAATTTTAATTGAGTCAAGGGTATAATTAAGCCCTAAAAACTCTCCATCTTGACAATAACCAACAATGATGATAGTATAAACGAAGTGATAGATCTTTGATATTAACCAAAATAAAGAAAAATGGAAAAAAATTTAAAAAATTTGTGTTATCTGGACGGCAAAGAACATGTTTTCTTATACAATCTAACACCATACAAAAGAAAATGGTGGTGTGATGTAATAGAAACAGAAGACTCTGTAATTGAGTCAAATGTAAAAACAGTCCCCTTTGAAGAAATTAAGTTTGCCAACGATCCAAATGATGAAAGAAAAAATTACCTGATTCAATGTGAATCAAGTAGGTCAGATGAATTTTATAAAAAAATGGCCGAACAAATTCAAGCCAGAATAAAAAAAATTCAACAAATTGAAGCTACCAGAAAAAATTGATATTTAAAAAAAACAGAGCTAGAACAATTCTAGCTCTTTTTATTTACCAAAAACCTCTTTAATAACCTCGGAAAGATTTTTTACAAAAATAAAATTTATTTTTTTAAAATTATTTATTACTTTAGCCCTATCTTTATTATTAGCTATGTCAGCTAAAATAACTTCTTTAAAACCCATCTTTTCAATTTCACGCAGTCGCATATCTAAATAAGCTACAGCTCGAATTTCTCCACTAAGACCTAATTCTCCTAAAACAGCTTTTTCTTTTCCAATTTCTTTATTTAAAAAAGAAGAAATAATGGACATCGAAACAGCCAAATCTAAGGCTGGGTCACTAGTCTTAAAGCCTCCCACAATATTTAAAATAATATCTTGATTAGTTAAATCTAATTTTTGTTTTTTAGAAATAACCGCTGATAAAACCTGCAAACGATTTAGATCAAAGCCTGAAGCCTTTCTCTGAGGATAACCAAAAACAGTTCGGCTAACTAGAGCTTGGATGTTTATTAAAAAAGGACGATTTCCTTCCATAACACAGGAAAAAACTGATCCGGGAAAAGATAAAGATAAATCTCCTTCCAAAAAAGAAATACTTGGATTTTTAACCTCTTCAAAACCATCTCCAGTCATCTCTAAAACTCCAATTTCATTAACACTACCAAAACGATTTTTTACCGAACGCAAAACTGAATGTCCGCCTCGTCCATCATTTTCTAAATACAGCACCACATCAACAATATGCTCTAAAGATTTCGGACCAGCCACTTGACCATCTTTAGTAATATGTCCTATTAAAAAAACTGGGATATTATATTTTTTAGCCAATTCCATAAACTTAATAGCCACTGCCCTAATTTGACTAATACCACCAGCCTCACTCAAAATAGAAGCTGAATAAATTGTTTGGATAGAGTCAACTATCAACATAGCTGGTTTTAATTTTATGGCTGATGAAATTATCTTTTCTAAATTTGTTTCTCCAATAAATTTAAATTTAGCTAAATCACACTTTAACCTCTCTAATCTTAATTTTACCTGACCAGCTGATTCTTCTCCAGAAATATATAAGACATCTGCAAATTCTTTATTTTTTTTTATTAAAAAATCTGATAATTGAGCCAATATGGTAGATTTTCCCACACCCGGCTCACCACTTAATAAAATAATTGAACCAGATATTAGACCACCGCCCAAAACTCTATCAATTTCAGAAATGCCAGACTTCCAACGAATGGCTTGGACATCCTTAGCCTGACTTAAATCAATAACCTCAGAAATGGCCATTTTAGTAATAATATTGTCAGCCATTTTTTTATTATCTTTTATATCTTCAACTAAGGTCCCCCATTGTCCACACTCCAAACAACGCCCACTCCATTTAGGAAATTGGGCGCCGCAATTCTGACACTCATAAATTGTTTTAAGTTTTTCAGCCATAATTCAATTTAGTCTTGATTTTTATTTTTTTCCAACTCAAATTCAATTAAAGTACTTAATTCTTCTTCATTAATATCTCCTAAAAAATCCTTATCATTAATATAGATATAGGGAATGCCAACCACTCCCAAATCTTCAGCCTCTTCAATATTATTAAAAATTTCTTGATCAACTTTGTTATTTTGCAAGCAAGACTTAAAATCTTCTAAATTTAACTTAACAACTTGAGCTAAGTCTATAAATAATTGGTCACTTAATTCAGTAAATTGATCCTTAATATTATAAAGTAATTCATTATAATCCCAAAACCTTCCTTGGTTATTGGCACAACGAGCGGCTCGAGAAGCCTGAAAAGAGAAAGATTTTACAGAATTAGTGTCTGGATAATCCTTTCTTATTATTATCACATCATCCTTAAATTTATTATAAACTTTTTTTAAAATATTTTCCTGATCAGAACAAAATGAACAAGCAAAGTCTGACCAATAAAATATTTTTATCTTAGCCTCTTGATTGCCTAAAACAGGATCAGTAGATTGTATTATTGGAGCAAATTCTTCTAATTTGTGATTCTTGATAGAAACAAAAGGATCTTCTAGTGAATTTATAGAATTTTTTTCTTGATTATCTAAAAACTCCAAGGCCACCTGATCTTTGGCACTAAACAAAGAGCTTCTAAACCAATAAATCGAAACTAATAACAATAAAAACAACAAAATGGAAATTAAAATAAAAATAATTTCAAAATAATCTTTCTTTTGTTTTCTTGTTTTTTTATTTTTTGTCATATTATTTATTTTATTTATTATTGCCAAATAGCTGAATCAACCAACCATTCTCCTCCAGCCTTGATAAAACTTATTTTTATATCTTGATTATAAACCTTGGGATCTCCGTCAGAAGAAGTTTCTTCTCTTTGAGTTGAAACCAGAACATCAACTTGCCCACTATCTGGAGCAAAACTTGAAATTTCTGGCTCAACTAAGGCCTTAGTAACTATTCCATAAAAATTACCAGAATATTGATTATTAGCTCTCAGATTGGTTACATATTCTTCGGCCCATTTTTTCATTTTAACGCTCATAAAAATCTCTAAATCTTCAATATTGCCATAATTAGATTGGTTAGAATAAGAGCCAAATCTTTCAGCAAATGATCTAGACAATTGTTTAAAATCATCTTGACTCCAATCTCTATTGTTTTCAGCCTCTTCATCAAAAGTATAAACAACGGAATCTTTCTTCTGTTGAATCATTTCGTTAAATTCTTCTTCAGGTGTTTTTTCCACCTCTTCTGTTTTATTGGTAATTTTATCAATCAATGTTTTAAAGGGATTTTTATCCGGTGATAGAAATAAAACTATTGATAAAATTAATAAAATAATAGCTAAAGCTATTAATAAATAACCAACTTTTCTTTTACTTGAATTAATCATATTTTTATAATTATTTTTAATTTATTTTTTTAAACACCTTCCTCTTCTTCACCCATGCTACGAGCAAATTCCTTCTTAGCTTCTTCAATTTCTAATAATTGTCGAGGATCCGAAGTTATTAATTGATCTTCGCTATATGAAGCTACTACTTTGATAGCCACATGTTTATTACCAGCAAAAAATATACCCTCTCCAATACCACATTCTAATAATAAATATTTTTCTCCTTCTGTTAACATGAAAGTTTTTTGCACTAAATCAATTGAAGCTGGGGATTGTTTTAAAAGTATCTGTAAGGAAGAATTAGTTACAATAGCCTTGCCATAAGGAGATGATAAAAAGTCATTAACATCCTGAGTAATAGTGGTTACACCTAAATAATATTTACGACAACGCTTTACCAAGGCAAAAATAAATTTAGCACTATCTTCGTTCTGCATCATCCACCAAGCCTCATCAATAACCAAAATTCTTTTTTTAGTTTCACTACGAACTACATTCCAAATATAATTAACAATAGTATAAATAGCAATTGGCCGAAGTTCATCTTCTAAGTCTCGAACTGAAAAGCAAACTAATTGATTATTCATCTCGACATTAGTAAAATTATTTAATAAACCAGAAAAAGTTCCTTCAGTGTATTTTTTTAAACGTAAAGATAATTCATTACCACCTTCCATGCCCTCTAAAACTTGTTGCAAGTCAGATAATGTCGGGGGTTCAATTTGGGATAAGTCAGAGTCAGGGGTAATATCTTTTTTGGCGTAAGACTCTAATAAAGCTCTATCAACAATAGAATCTTCATCATGATTTAATTCCCCAATCATTAAACGAACCAATCCCTTTAGAGTTATAACGGCGCTTCTAATAATGTCTTTAGGCTTAGCCTCGCCACCAATAGAACGAGGTAAATCAAAGGGGTTAATTTTACTTTCACTGGACAAAGAAATATTAACATAAGTTCCTCCGACAGCTTCGGCTAAATATTTATATTCATATTCAGGATCTATAATGATAACATCAGTGCCCATCATCAAAGAACGCAAAACTTCTAATTTAATACAATAACTCTTCCCAGCTCCAGAGGTAGCAAAAACAACTGAATTAGCGTTTTGCAAACTAAATCGATCAAATAATATTAAACTATTATTATGTCTATTAATTCCATAAAGAATACCTTTATCACTGGTTAATTCGCTAGAAATAAAAGGAAACGAAGAGGCTATCGGAGAAGAATTCATATTAAAAGTAATATAGAGCTCATCATTACCAAGTGGCAAGGTAGAATTAAATCCTTGTTCCGTTTGATAAAATCCTCTCTTACAATACACTAAGCGAGAACCAAAAATATCTTCAATTTGATCAGACAGTCGATCTAATTGTTCAATACTATCAGCATAAATAGTCACATACAAAGCAAATTGAAAAAATTTTTCAGTTCCCTGAGTTAAAGAGTCTCTCAAATATTCAATATCTCGTAAAGCTGTTTCTCGAATCGGATCACGCGGGGCTCCCTTTTCTGAGTCAGCCACTATCTGAGCCTCTAAATTACCAACTCTATTCTTTAATTGTTTTAAAATAATAGCGCTTTTAACTGGATAAAAAAACATAGAAACATCAAAATGCTCATTTAAATTTATAATCGGAGCAAACCAACCAACACTAATATATCGAGGATAACTAATAACAAAAATAGTTCGTAGAAATTTTTGACCTAAATTAAGATTAGTTGGGCTAACCTTAAAACTAGCCGGAGAAATTAAATCCCGAACAGATAAAATACCTCGACGAAAAGCCTGCTCTTCTTCAATTAATTCCTTGGTAATTTCAACATCCTCGTCTTTAATCCCAGCTCTTATCAATTCTTCTTCAATTAAACTTTTCTTTTTTTTCTTGGGCTCAGAAAAAGCTTCTTGTTTTTTTAAATCTATCATATTTTATATTTTAATATTTATTCTACTTGTAATTTTTCAATATCCACTAAAGGCTGATTTTTAGAAGTCTCCGGATTATATGAATTATAGTATAGTTCAATTAATTCTTGAGTATTAAGCTGCTTAACATCTACTCCTAAAGACATTAGAGCTGAAAAAATACTATCTACTCGACGAGATAAATTGTCTTTATATTTTAAAAATTTAGCTTCTTTAAGTTTTAAAACTGTAGCTGGTTTAAAAATTTCTGATATTTGAGAAAGAAATCCTTTATGCTTGTCTGAAAAAGGACTATAGGGAATAACTACAAAAAACTTTTTATTCATAATTTTTCCCATAGAAACCAATTCTTTTATATATTCAATATATTCTCCAGTTTGAATTTTTAGTAAACGATTGGTCTGCTCCTTTTCTTTAGTTTTCAAATATTCAATATAATTATCAATATTCAAATCACGAGACTGAACAACTATTTGTATAGGGGTGCTGATATTATTTAAAAAACTAACATAAGAAGAAATAATAGCATTTTGCTCATCTTCGCTTTTTAAAGCAAAATTAATACTAGAAACAGCTAAAACTGCTCGAAGAGTTCCATCTCTCATTACCACAGTATCATCTTTTATTTCTAAAATATCTAAATATTGTTGAGTAGAAGCACTACTATTTTTTTTACCTTTATTTTTTTCTGTCATGTTATTTAATGTATTAAAAATTATTATCTACCTCTATTTTATCGCTATCCTCTCCTTTGTATTTACCCTTAGTGTCAATGATTAAAGAAAGTTCAGCTAATTTCTTTTTAGCAAAATATTTATCAGGGGGTAAGACATTTTCATATTGAACCTCCTTCTCTTCTTTTTTTTCTAAACTAGCAGCCTTATGATTCCAAATTCTTAAATTTGGTCTTTTAATAGTTTGAATTAAATTTAAAACAAAGAAATGAAAAGGTCGTCCATTAATTTTTAAAAAAGCAAAAGTTCCGGAAGTAGCTATTATCAAAACTGTTGCTAAAATAAAGGCAGTAAAGTCTAATAGCTTATAGCAAACAAAAACTAATAGAGCTGCTCCTAAAAATATCAAAAATTGCCTAGTAGTAATAGGCCCAATTATCTTTGGTTCAACATCAATAAATTGTGGAACGGTAAATTGTTGCATATTATATTAAAAAACTAAACCTTTATTAAATTTAATTAAAGCCTCAATTTCTTCTCTGGTTAAATAATCTTGTCCTGATGTTTTTAAATCTTCAATTACTTGGTCAATATTAATAGCTTCATTGCTAGCTCTAAAAAATATTTTCAAATATGTTTTATTGACTGGGCTTTGGCGCCAAGCTTTTATACCTTCTAACATCTTGCTATAATCAATTTCTTCTAATACCCTTAATTTTTGAGCAATTCTTTTAAAAGCTTCAGTTGGATCTGAGGATAATCTACGAAAATTAACTAAATCCATGTATTTAAGCTCATCAATAGGGCCAGTAATCTTAATTCTTTTAACATCGGCCATTTGAACTTTTCCATTTTTATTGAAAGAAATATTAGATTTTTTTTGAGCAGTGTTTGTTTCTTTTTTTGGAACTGAAAATGATTCAGTCATTTTTTTAATAGTCTCCTCTTTTATAGTTGGTAATTCTTCTTTTTTGGGAACAATGGCTGGCAATTCTGAAGACTCTTCATTTAATTCTCTATCGGGCGAAGGTAATTCATATGAAAAATCTTCAGCTGGAAGCA
>CAZMNE010000009.1:0-3992 GCA_964567645.1 uncultured Gammaproteobacteria bacterium | reverse complement strand
TTTAATTCTCTATCGGGCGAAGGTAATTCATATGAAAAATCTTCAGCTGGAAGCATTAATGGTTCAATTTTAGAAGATATTTTTCCATGCCCCAACTTATTAATCTTAGACAAAACATCGTCTTCAATTTTAAAATTACTTTTTATTTCCCGATCTTCTTTTTCTCTAATTTTTTGAGCAATCATAAAAATATTATCAACCATTTTATCAGCTAAACCAAATCCATCGCTATCTTTATTAGCAATAAAAATTTCTCTAATAGAATAACGACTCTTAATACCTCTTAAATACTTTTCTAAAGTAGAAATAAATTTATTTTTTTTATCCTCATCGGTAAATTTTAAATTTAAAATTTTAATAATTTCATTGGCCCAATTTTTTATTTTATAACCATACTCATTTTTTTGATAATTTTCTAAAATTTCTTGATTGACCGATAAATTTAATTCTTCTATTTCATCATCAATAATCTCATCCTCAATTTTTTCTATTTCAGGTTCTGATTTTATTCCTAAATAATCTAATACTTGAAAAAAGACCTTATTCTTTAATTCCTCTGTTAAACCCTTAATCTCGTCTTTATTTAAACCAAACTCGGTAAATAAAATTAAAGGTAAATTATTGATATTAATTTCCTTAATCATTATTCTCATAATAAAAGCAGCTAAATCTATCTGATACTTTTTCTCTAATTCATCAATTTGCCTTACTACTTCTGGAGAGGAAACAGCTGATTTTAACTCCGAGCTTAAATTATTAAATTTATCTAAATAATCAAACATAATTATTATTTTTGATTAAACTTTTTTATTTCGCCTTCGATGGCTTTTCTTTCTAAACTATTTTCTGGATATTTGGTTAACATTTCTTGAAGTTTTATTATTTCTGGATTTTCAATTTCTTTTTTAGGTTCTTCAGTTTTTAAATCTATTTTTTTTTCAACTTTAGCCTCTTCAATGTTTTCTTTTTTAATAATTGGATTATCTTCTGGTACAATTTTCTTATTATCTTGAGAATTCTTATCTTCTTTGCTTTCTGCAGGATTGTCGCTTAAATCTGTTTTTTTATTAAAATTATTCTTAAAGATATTTAACAAATCTCTATTAATAGGAAATATTTCCCAGTCCAAATATTTAGCGCTGCCCATTGATTCTGGGAAAAACACTAAGTTTTTATATATTTTTAATACCTGTCTAAGTATTTGCCTCTCTTCTTCCTTTAATTTTTTAACATTTTCCGAAGTAGTTAAATATTTAGCCAAAACCACTGAAGAAAAAATATCGCTACCATTTAAATCAACAAAGTCTTTTATCCAATTAGCTATAGTTGGTTCTACCTCTTTCCCCTTAATTATTAAATTTTTTGAAGAAAATGTTTCCTGATTATCTAAAAAATATTTAATTAATTTATTTAAAAACTGTTCATCTTTACCAATTAACTCAAAAATAACAGCGTTCAAGCGAAGAAGATGATCCTCTTTTAAATCAAATTGAGGTAATATTTTTTCTACAAATATTTCAGAAATAATTTTTCTTTTTTCTTCATAACTAATATCTAATAAATAATCAGAAGAAGGTTGTATCTCTATGTCTGAAAAAGAGCCAGCTAATTCTTTAAAAATATTATCTTCTAATTTTATTAAAATCTGGTCTACTAAACCCTCTTCTATTTCAAACCTCTCTTCTATATACACTCCTAAATCTTCTAAATCTAATTCGTTTATAAAAATCAAAACTAGAGCTAAAGTTAGATCAATGTCATACTTTTCTTCAATGCTTTCTAAAGTTTTAATAACTTTTTCACTATTAAGGAAATCCTGAATTTCTTGAGGAAGTTTATTAAATTTTTCTAAACATTCTTCTATATAATCCATATTTTTAAATTTTATTTTTTCTTATTAATAGCTCCCATCGATCTAGAATATCTAAAAGTATCCAGTCTTCCTTTAATTCCTTGGGCGGTTTTAATATCTCTAATTCCTGCCTGAGTGGCCTTAATGTCCCCCTTTATACCCTTTAAACTGTTTTTAATTTCACCACCTAGGTCTTTAATGGCATCAGTCGTTCTAGTATCACTGACAAAATCACCTTGAGACCCGCCAGATTTTTCATTATTAATTATAACTTGTTTTTCCTTGTTTATTATATTAGAAACCACTTCTTTTTGACGAGCCGCTTTATAGCCGTCCATCTCTTTATTAATATTAACCTTAATTTCTTCGGATGAAGCTCCTTTTTTTTGACCTTCAAAAATAATATCAGCAACAACAGAATCGGCAATTTTATGATTTACTCCAACCTCGCGAGCCTTATTACCATAATGCTCAACCAACTCTTCTTCTTGTTTTTTATGCTTATCACTAGGAACAAAATTATTTTGCTTCCTTATTTCGTCTAATTCTTGATGAGCACCCTCATGTCTCTGGGTAATAGCTGCCTCGCTTAACCCCATCTGTTTATTAGCATTAATTAAAGAAAAATTATCCCCATTCTCTAATCTTTTTTTAGAAGATTCTAATATTTTTTCCCTTCTTGAGTCCTTAGCGCTCATTTCTCCTCCAGCGGAAACCTTAGATTTTAATTCTTTTAACTCTTTATCAATATCAGAAATAATCTCTACCTTTACTTTGTCTTTTATATCCCCCTCCAAATACACCCCCTCAGCCTTTTCATTTATATCAATTCCTTTATCTTTTAATTTATCAAAATTATAAGAAATAGTATCACTTTTACCCTTATCTCGACCAAATTCATTAATACTTCCTATTCCACTTTCATTTATATCCATGCCCATGGAACCCTTGTTGTCTCCACTAAATCGATATTTTCCAGCCTTGCTTTCATCAACTTTTTCAACTCTATTGTCTTTGTTAATTATTGTTTCTAGCTTGCCCAATTCTGGAGATAATTTTCCTCCCGAGGCCTTCTTATATGTACTTAATCCTTCGGAGATAGAATTAGCTTTAGAAATTTCTTCTTTACTTAAATCACCTTTAGATAAAAGACTTGAAACTGATTTATTTAAATTAGCAGCTGCTGGATTATTTTGATTAAGATTGTCCCAAACAGCCTTTTGCTTTGTGTTTAAGTTTCCCCCCAAATCAGAAAAATTAGAAGAAGAAACCCTCTCTAGGTCTGGCTCTTTCTTAGCAATATTACCAACCAAATCTTTAGCATCGTTATAATCAGAATTCATTTTTTTAAATGCTTTATCGGTATAGCCAACCAGAAAATTACCCAGACCTTTGTCTTGTATTTTTTCTCCTTCGGTAATCTTATCTCGGCCATCCGAAATTGTTGATTGACCATCTGTAATATTCTGATCGCCTTCAGCAATCTTTCTTTTTCCTTCTGTCTCTAATTCCTCAGCCTTATCTAAAACCTCGTCTTTAGTGCTGGCAGTAGAGAGCCCAGCATCTATCTTTAAATTATCTAATTGTTGTTTAGCTTCCTCAAGATTTTTTCTAGCTTCTTGGCGTTCTGGACTAATATCTCTTTTCTTGTTTCCAGAAGGATTAACTTTTAAATAATCTTCTTGCATTTTTTCAAAATTATCTTGAGCATTTTTTAAATCTTCAGCTTTTTTTAGATCAACATTTCCGTCAATTTTTAAGCTTTCACCAAAAGAAACTTGAGCTTGGCCGGTAGCAATATCTTTTTGCCCTTCCTTAATATTATCACGACCCTTGCCTGTTATATCATTAAATCTTCTCTTAATATCACCAGTTAATTCTTGTCCAGCGGCAGCAGCCTTTTTACTCATTCCTAATTTAGTAGCAATGTTTTCTCTAGCTTGAACATTTTTTTTAACTCGACTATCTTTTAAATCTTGGCTCCAGCCCTTAGCAAATTTTCCTACTTTGTTATCCATTTTTCCGGCTACTTTTAAACCAGCCTCAGCTGTTCTTCTACCCAAAGAACCAGCCGCTCTACCAGCCGCTCTTTTACCTAATTTTAAAGAACCAGATCCCATAGCTTGTAACTTAGCCATTC
>CAZMNE010000008.1:0-29614 GCA_964567645.1 uncultured Gammaproteobacteria bacterium | reverse complement strand
AATAAACTCAATAAAAAATAAGAATAATCTTTATATCCAAATTTTTTATTGAAAAATTAAAATTTTTATGATATATTGATAATGCGAAACTACATATAAACCGTTAAGAATCAAACAATTTTTATAATTGTTTTTTGCTCGTTTGCGCCAAGGATCGGATACCTCGATCAAAGCCACAAGCGGGCGTCTTAACGGATACCTTAATGTAGTTTCGCAGATCTGAGGTATCCGGTTTTTTATTACCCAAATATCAAAAATTAACTAATAAATATTTAAATTTGTTTTATATGTTTTCTAAATTAAAAGATAAAATAAAAAAATATTAAAGGTTATTTTTTGGATAATGATTTTTTATTGTCTTGGTGTCGGAATCAGCAAATTACTTTATTTTATACCAAATGATTTTATGAACATCGATGAGGCACAAATGTATATTGGCCTTACTATAAGTTTTTGTCTGCTTATTGCTCTTGCCTTAAAAAAAGAAAAAATGGAAAATGAAATTTATAAATGGAAAAATAAAGAAAAAATAAGCAATATTTTTAATAAGCACTCCTTTGAAGAAAAAAATAATAAAAAATAAATGAAAAACATTAATCAACAACAAATTCAAAAAAATTTATTTCAAAAACAAATAGACGAATATGACAAACTTAAATTATCGCAAACCTATCGTGGCAAATCTCAAATAATTCTCTGGGTTTCAATAATAATTGTTATAATAGGCACTCTTTTAACCAGTAACCCAATAACTATATTAGTAACTATTTTCTGGCAACTTATCAGTTTTGGTCTTTTATCAATATATATAGGAAAAGGTAAAAAATGGGCAATCATAATTACGCAAATCTTATGGACGTTTTGCGCAATAAGAGAAATGTCTGCGTATTTAAGCGGGATACAACAGCAAAGAGATGTAGTAGGTGGAGACTTAATATCACTTCTAATTGGTTTTGTTATTTATTTATTTACAATGAGAATATTTATTTTGACTCTAAAAGTCGAAAATAAAAGAAGTTTAAATAAAAACTAAATGGCTATACAAATTAAATTCTATAATATTATAATTCCTATATCAAATTTATCTAAAAGTAAAAAACTTATAGATCTTGATAATTTTTTAAATTATTATCTCAAGAAAGGTAAATTAAAAAGCATCTGGCACGACGATCAGCTAATAACTATCGGAGGAATAATGTCGCCAGCAGACGTGGAACAAGAAATTGATATTTTAACCAAACTCGGATTAAACCCTTTTAAAAAAATACTAGGTAATAAATATTGGGATGATTTATGTGTTGTTGATTTTATCGAGGGTCCCACCCTGCCCTGTTCTTGGCTAACCATACATAATGATCCTCACGGAATATCTTATGCCTGGCTAAAAAATAAAGAAATTGGGGTTATTATCGGACCAGATATCAAAAAATAAACTCAATAAATTTATGGATATAAATTCCTCATCAAATTACATAAAATGCCCGGAATGCAAAAATGTTCTTGATATGTCTTTTATTACTAAATCCTGCCCCAATCCTCTTTGTAAATTCAATTTTGAAGGTTTGGAGGTGTATTTAAATAAAAATGATTACGAGCTACGTAAGGCTCTTTTAATCGAAAGCAAGGACAAAACCAGCAAAGAACACAAATTGATAATTACGGCTATAAAACACAATATGGAGGAATATTTAAAGCATTTCATAGAATGTAAAATTGGACACCATTACAATACTCTCTACAAAGATTTTATTCTAATTTTTTTAGACGATGTAAATATATTAAAAAATGTCCTCAAATCTGATTCAATGAAAAATAAAGAAAATACCGTTATTTCTAAAAATGGTTACAAAATATACTGGGATCTATATTGCCACCTGATAAAAATTCCTTCCAACCAAAGTATTAGATTTTTTTTAAAAACAGAGTTTACTGACTTTTACCATCAATATTACAAAGAATGGCTATTAAAAAGAAACCACAAAAAATAAATTCATAAACAAAGTATCTTTTCAGAATCTCCCTTAAAAGGAGATTTTTAAATATAAACCACTTAAAACATTAACATTTTACTTATATTTTTATAAAAAACAAAAAAATGATAAAATAAAGATATATGGAAAATCATATTTTAGAGGAACTAAAAAAATTTTCTTCAAAAAACAAATACAAGAAGAAAGAAGTTAAAAATACTTCTTATAAAGACATCAAAAAAAAATTCGAAAATAACATCGAAATTATTTATAATAACTTAAAAATAGAAGAAGAAATAGAAAAAATATACAAAAAACATCCAAATCTTCACAACCTAGCATATGAAATATCATCAAATAATAATTATCAACCAGTAATTTTTTATTTTTCAGAAGATAAAAATGATTTTATAGAAATAGAGCCAAAATTAAAAAATAATAAAGATATTCTTGAAATAGCAAAATATCAAATAATCTTATCAAATTTTTACGGAGAAAAATGTGCCCTTAGTGACCCTATGGAATTTATAGAAAAAGAGTTAGATAAAAAAAATAATAATAGTATTTTTGATAAAATCTGTAAAAAAACAAAAATTAACCCTAATATCTGGAAAGATATTTTAATTGCCAAGTTTCTTGGATTTCCCAAAAAAAATATTTTTCACATAATAGATGAAATTATTAAAAAATATTATTTGCCAAAAACAAAAATAATAAAAAACAGGCTATATTTGGAGATTAATGAATTAACAACAATAGATGATATAAAGTATGTGTGGAAAAGTATAAAAAAAGATCAAAAAAATTTTGAAAAAATAAATGGGTTTATAAATCAAAAAAGAAAATATCAAAATCTTGCGAGAGACAAGGAAATAATTAAGTTAATAAAAAAGGGGTTGACAAGCAAAGAAATAATGAAAAAAGTCAATAAAAACAACAAAAAAATAATCGGATACGAATATATCAGTAAGGTAAAAACAAATTATAATAAAAAATTTATAGAAAGATAATCAGCTTATTAAATTGCTTATACTCAATATAAATATTTTGGTACTGTGAATGCATAATTCACAGTTTTTATTTACAAGAAGTGAATACAGTATAAAT
Organism: uncultured Gammaproteobacteria bacterium; assembly: GCA_964567645.1. GTDB lineage: Bacteria > Patescibacteriota > Patescibacteriia > Patescibacteriales > UBA12465. The sequence continues at coordinate 26,537 of CAZMNE010000008.1, read as the reverse complement.
AGAATAGTTAAACAATATATGATCAGGGACAAAAGCCTAAAAGAGCTACAAAACATATATAAAAAAGAATTTGACAAAGAAATCTCCAAAGAAGAAGCGCTGGAGATCGGCTTGAGATTAATAAACTTATTTACCGCTATTATAGGCTCATATCCAACTAACAAAAATTAATATTAATAATATGAAATCAATTCAAAGAAGATTTAACAAAATTCAACAAAAAAACCCTTACTGGAGTTCTATTGTGTGTTTTAACGAAGCAATAAAAGAACAAAGTTTCAGTCGAAAAAGTATTTACTATTGGTTTTCTAAATTAGTAAATAAAAATGACTATCAAAAATGTGATAAAAAAACTATGCTACACTTTTCTCTATCACTATCAAAAAGGCCTGAAGAAGGTATAAAATGAGGTAAAATTTGCCCTAAGAACAATTTTTTTATCAAAAGTGACCATAGCGTCAAATTATGACAAAAAAGAGTATTTACAAAAATATTTAAACATATTTTATGGAAAGCACGGGAAACTTTTTTAAACAAAAAAGAGAAAAATTTGAAATAATTAAAAAAAAAGCATCTGGGCATTTTACCAAGGTGCCGAACTCTTTTATTATGTCAGAAAACTTTACTAGTTACGAAAAATTGGTTTTTATAGTTCTAAGTAAATACAAAATGACTCATCAAACTTGTTGGCCAAGTCATAAAACTATTGCTAAAAATTCAGGTTATAGCATCTCCACCGTTAAAAAAGCATTAAAGGGGCTAGAGACAAAAGGAAAAATTATAAAAGAGAGAAAACCAAATCATAGAAGTAATATTTATACAGTTTTATAATTATTCTTATAGCTCCTATAAACCCCTGATATAGTTGCCACAAGCCCAGATGATAGGCATCATACACCCACTAATAATATAAATAGAAAAATATAAATGAATAAAATAGTATTAGAACTCTTTTTAAATAACTCCAAAGCAATAGCTTCAGTAATACAACAAAAAGAAAAAGATAAAAATAATAAAAAAATATTAATTTATTTAATAAAAACTAATAAACTAAAAACAGATATAAAAAGATAAAAGATAAAATAATATCGCCGAAAACTATTGGCAAAAGCTATTTTTTATAATATAATAATATTGCTTACCTAATATATTAATAATCCAGAAGTTTTATATTTTTGTCGCCTGAAAGGGGCGGTTCTGCCGATAAAACTTACTTCTGGTAAGGTATATTGGGTAAGCCAGAACCGTCCCTTTTAGTTTATAATTAATATCAATAATATGAATCAAAATGAACAAATAATTAAATATTTTCTTTATGCTAGAAAGTCTTCTGAGAACGAAGACAAACAAGTGGCATCTATTGATGCTCAAATAAGTGAATTAACAAAAATGGCTGAAGCGAACAATCTTGATGTAATAAAAATATTTCAGGAATCAAAATCAGCCAAAGAACCAGGAAGACCAATTTTTAATGATATGTTAAATAGAATAGCAAAAGGAGAAGCTAACGGAATTATATGCTGGAAATTAAACAGACTAGCCAGAAATCCTATCGATGGTGGCCAAATAAATTGGATGCTTCAGCAAGGAGTAATTAAACAAATATATACAAATGGAAAAAGCTACTATCCGACCGATAATGTTTTATTAATGGCAGTAGAGCTAGGAATGGCTAATCAATTTATAAGAGACTTAAGTGTTGATACTAAAAGAGGCTTGAAAAATAAAGCTGAAAGAGGTTGGTTCCCGAATTACACACCACTAGGATATAGTCATAATCCTATAAAAATAAAAGGAGAAAAAGAAATAATTGAAGATCCAGAGAGATTTGATTTAACTAGAAAAATGTTTGATTTAATGCTAACTGGGACACACTCCCCTTCTAAAATACTGGAAATAGCGACTGATGAATGGGGATTAAGGAATAAAAGAGGTAGAAAAATAGCAATAAGCACATTATACAGAATATTTTCTGAACCATTTTATTATGGAGAATTTGAGTTCCCTAAAGGTAGCGGAAATTGGTATAAAGGAAAACATAGACCAATTATAAGCGAAGAAGAATTTAATAAAATACAATTAATTTTAGGAAAAGGAAAGCACAAACAAAGACCGAAGACAAAACAATTTGCCTATACCGGACTTATTCGCTGCGAAGAATGCGGAGCCTCAATAACTGCAGAAGATAAAATAAAAAAACAAAAAAATGGCAATGTTCATTTCTATACTTATTATCATTGCACTAAAAGAAAAAAAATTAGCTGTAAACAGAAATCAATTAGAGCAGAGATTTTAGAAGAACAAATTATAGATGAGCTAAAAAAAATAAGAATTCCATTATCTATAAAGAATTGGGCTCTAAAAGCAATGAAAGATATGAGCAAAGATGAGAGTAAAAATATTAACCAAATAAATATAAATCACCGAGAAGAGTATAATGATATTGTGAAAAAACTAGACGGTTTAATTGAGATGAGGGCTAACAGAGAAATAAGTCAAGAAGAATTTACTCCTAAAAAGAAAGAGTTAAGCGAAAGAAAAGATAGATTGACGGAGTTATTAAATGACCAAAGCCAACAAGTTGATAATTGGCTACAAAAAGCTGATGAATTGTTTGTACTAGCTAATACTATAGTAGATAAATTCAAGAATGCATCTATTCCTGAAAAAACAGTAATACTTAGCTCAATTGGTTCGAACCTCTCGCTTTTAGACGGAAAGCTAAGCATTTCTTTGAATAAGGAGCTAAATTGCATCAAAAAACTTAATTCTATTATAAGCCAAGATTCTGCTAGGTTAGAACCTCTAAATTTTGTCCGATATAAGCAAAAAACAGGAGCTTCTGACTCCCGTTTTCCTATGATGCTCCGAGGGTGGGATTCGAACCCACGACCAATTGATTAACAGTCAACTGCGCTACCGCTGCGCCACCTCGGAATAATTAGTTTTTTAAAAACTAATTAATATAATATCAAAACTAAAAAATATGTCAATAATTTTTTTCTTATCCAATTATCTTTTTTCTATAAACTTTTCTTCCGCCCATAAATTACCCTTAAAACAATTCCAACCTTTAACATAAACCTTAGACCCGTCTCCTGCATATATCGGATAAACCTCATTTCTTTTACTTTCATAACTATCAGTTCTAAAATTAGCACATAATTCAAATTCCCTTTCTCCTGTTTTCTTGTATTCAATTTTTTCACCACTGACTGGATTAACTAAAAATTGATTAAAATTAATAACCTCGGCCACACTACTAACCTCTGATAAATCTTCCGGTAATTTTTCTTCTTTTTCATAATAGGAATTAATATAATTTTCTAAACTATAGATATTATTTAGAACCTTTTCGTCTATTTTTCTTTCTCTGGCAACCCTAGGAGATTCCACAAAGAACCAAGAAGAAACAAATACTACTATTACTAGCAACACCGAGGAAAAGAAGAAAATTTTCATAATTTTATCTTTCTTTAAAATCTTATCTCTTCTAATATCGTATAAATAATAACTAAAAACTATAGCTGCAATTAAAATAACTGTTAATAATTGCAAAATAGATTTTAAAGTCATCTCCCCTGATAAAAAGGCATTAATAATGCCAACTAAAGAACCTAAAATAACCACAGCTGAAACAGCTAAAATAAAATAGGTTAACCAATTTCTCAAAGGAGAATCTTTATCTATTTCACCCTTTTTTAAACCTTTATTTATCAAATTAACACATAAAAAGAATATTGGAGCTGATATTAATAAAGCGGATATTCCAAAACGTAAAGCTGATTGATTAGAATAAGAACCGTAATAAGCCAAGGCATCAAAAACGCTTTTATCAATAATCTGAAAAATTATCAAAGCCGAAGATATGGCTACAAAAATTAAAGCCGCCAAGGAGAGAATATAATAAAAAGCATATTTAGGATTATGATTTTTCATAATTTTTTATTTAATAATAATTAAAAATCTTTTAACTTATCTAGGCTCTTATTCTGCATTTTTCTAATTTTTTCTAAAGCCTTAGCTTCAATTTGACGAATACGTTCACGAGTCACCTCAAATTCTTGACCCACCTCTTCTAAAGTATGAGCTACTCCGTCAACCAAACCAAATCTCATCTCCAGAATCTTTTGTTCACGAGGCGACAAACTAACCATAATTTCTTTAACATAATCCTTCAATAATTGAAGTGCAGCAATTCTATCAGGTGAATCATTTTTAATATCTTCAATAAAATCTTCTAAAGTAGAATTATCATCATCATCTCCAATAGTAGTTTCTAAAGAAATAGTTTCTTGAGAAATTTTAATTATATACCTAACCTTATCTAAATCCTCCCCCATTTCAGCAGCCACCTCTTCAGCCAAGGGCTCACGACCTAATTCTTGCACTAAAAATCTTCGAGCCTGTTGATAACGATTAATTGTTTCCACCATATGAACTGGAATACGAATAGTTCTAGATTGATCAGCTAAGGCCCTAGTAATAGCCTGCCTAATCCACCAAGTAGCATAGGTAGAAAACTTATAACCCTTTTGATGTTCAAATTTATCAACGGCTCTAAATAAACCAATATTACCCTCCTGAATCAAGTCTAATAAACTTAAAGTTTTAACTCCAGAAAATTTCTTAGCGATAGATACTACTAATTTTAAATTAGCTACAATCATTTTTCTTTCAGCGTCCTTGTCACCTTTGTCCTTCCTTTTAGCTAACTCCACTTCTTCTTCGGCTGTTAATAAAGGAATTTTACCAATTTCTTTCAAATATATTTGAATAGAATCGAAAGTTAAGCTAGAAAAATCAACTGACAATTTAGAAGAATTTTTTATCTTCTCTGGTACCTCTTTCTTGCCCCCCAATAAACTGCCAGTATCCTCTAAAAGTTTAATACCAGCATCAGCTAAGCGACCTAAAAAAATTTCATATTCAAAAATATAATCTTCAACCGAAGGAAATAAATGCAAAACCTCGGTTTCTGTTAAAAAGCCTCTTAATTTACCCTTCTCAAGTATTTTAACCATGTCCTCTTCTTTCGGTAAAGCCACTTCATCAGAAGAAATTTTTTCTTTTTTGACCACCTTTTTCTTAACAACTTTTTTAGAAGCCTTTTTTTTATTGACTGGCTTAACCTGCTTTTTAGTAACCGCTTTTTTAATAATTGGTTTTTTGGTGTTTTTTTTAACTACAGTATTTTTTTTCTTTTTAGAAACAGGTTCTTTTTTCTTAACCACCCTAGTCTTCGCAACCTTTTTTTTAATAATTTTCTTTTTCTCTGCTTTTTTAGCCATATATAATAAATTAATTTATATTATTTTTTGTAACTCTTCATTATAGTTTTTTAAATTTTTCATTATATCTTGAATACTTTTTTCATCATTTTCTTTTTCAGCTTTAATCAAATTATCATTTTCAATTTTTATTTTTTCTTTAAAAAAATTTTTTTTAATTTCTATAATATTTTTAATAATTTCTTCCTTTATTTTTTCTTCAGAAACCTCCTTATCAGACCAATAAAAATCAGAGATTAGACCAATTTTCTTAAGATCATCTTCCATGGGTAATAAATTTTCTTGTTTAAAATAATTTAACAAACCCTGATAGTCAATTCTACCCTCTTTATTATAGTAAATAAGCCAATAATTGTAAAATTCTTGATATTTACCCATCACAAATTCAGGGTTTAAATTATTAAAAACATATTCACAATATTTATTGTTCTTAAGAAGCAAAGATAAAAGACTTTCTAATAATTTATCCTCCCAAGAAATAAGGCTCTCTTGATTAAGTGTTTTTATTTCAACCTCATTTTCCTTAATATTGTCATTTTTACTCATATTTTGAGCTATTTTTTGCAATTCCTCTCTTAAAAAGACCTCCTCAACTCTAGCTTTTTGACTTAATTCTTTTAACCAAAAGTCCTGTTCAACTTTATTATACAACTTATTTATTACTGTTAATATCTTGTTAACAGCCAAATTCTTATCTCTAATATTATTAATATCTATACCATCAAACTCCCTCAATAGATAATAACTCATAATATCCTGGGCAGAATCTAGGTATTTTTTGAAATTATCAGAATTTTCTCTAATTATATCGTCAGGATCTTTTCCCTCTTCTAAGCTAGCTATTTTCAGATTAAAACCCATTCTCAAAGCCTCGGATATCCCCCTGTCAGTAGCATTTTCGCCAGCTGAGTCCTGATCAAAGGCTAAAATAATATTTTTTGTATATCTTTTAATTAAATTTAATTGCGAAACTGTTAAAGCTGTTCCAGAAACAGCACAAACATTATTAAAACCGGCCTCATGAGCCGAAATGGCGTCCATTTGCCCTTCTACTAAAACAACCACATCTTTTTCTTTAATGGCCATCCTAGCCCTATCTAAGGCAAACAAGACCCTACTTTTATCATAGACTTCTGTCTGAGGACTATTAATATATTTTCCCAAATTATGATTATTATTTGCTTCGGGGTTAATACGGGCTGTAAAGGCCACCGTTCGTCCATTAATATCATTAATGGGAAACATAATTCTATTTCTAAAACGATTAAAATGCTTTCCTTTTTCGCTTTTAAAAGACATTCCAGAAGATAAAATCTCTATGTCAGTGAATTTTTTACTTCTTAAAAAATTAAGCAAATCATCATAATTATCCAAACTGTATCCTATCTGCCAGTTTAAAATAGCTTCTTCGCTTAAACCCCTGTCATTTAAATATTTCTTAATATTTTTAATATTCTTTAAATCACCTTTTTCTGAAGTTAAAATATAATTATAATATTTGCGGCTAAGTTCTAAAATTTGTAATAAACGATTCTTTTGAGAATTATCAGAAAATTCTTTATTATCAATTACCACTCCCGCACGAGGCCCTAATAACTTTAAAGCCTCAATAAAATCAAGCCCTTCCATTCCCATAACAAAAGAAATTAAATCCCCCCCCTTTCCGCAACCAAAGCAATGATAAATTTGTTTATCAGGTGAAACCATAAAAGACGGAGTCTTTTCATTATGAAAAGGACATAAGGCTCTAAAATTTGAGCCGGCCGGCTTTAAATTGATATATTCACTAATTATATCAACTATATCCAACTTAGATTTTATTTCGTCAGCTTGATTCATATATTAAAAAATAAAAATCTTTTTTTCTTTTTATTAGGCTTTTGTAATCTAGCCAAATCATCTTCCAAATTACCTGAAAAACTATCATTAATTACTTGACCCTCTTTAACCTTGTCACCAGAAATCGCTTTTCTAGTGTTATGAAAACTAACTTCAACTAAATTGCTATTCTCAGAAAATCCCAATAACCCTTTTAGCCTATTAATTTCATTTTCAACTATTTCATTATCATATTCAGCATTATGCATATGCTGCCCTTCATAGCTAGCCTTTTTTTGATCTAAATGAAGACTAAAAATCAAATCTGATCCAACTTCGTCTATATATAGATGAAGACGAGGATAATATCCACTGCCCAATCTTCTAACAAAACTCTCCACCCCCCTCCTTCTGTCAAAAATCAAAGCATATCCAGCTCGACGGATGAAAACCTTGTAATTATCAACTAAATTAGAATTAATCTTAAACTTCATTTTAAAAAATTAATTAATATAAGAATTATAAATTTCTTGAGCTAATTTTTTAGTATCAGAAAATCTATTTTTCAAGGTAGAGGCATTTAAAACTACGCTTATAAATTCCTGATTATTATTAATAGTAAATTGAGCCCCAAAACAATAACCAGCTAAATCATTATAACCAGTTTTTCCTCCAATTATTTGTAGCTGCTCATTATCACTAAAATTATTTAATAACTCATTAGTAGAGTAAATATTTTTTACCCTTCCTTGTTTAGTAAAGAATTTATAATTATAATTATTTACTAAATCTAAAATTTCTGAGTTAGTAAAGGCTCTTTTTATCAAAAAAGAAACCTCTTTGGCCGTAGAAACATTATAAGGACTAAGTCCGGTAGCATCCTTAAAATTAGTGCTTTTTAATCCCAATTCTTCAGATTTTTTATTCATTAAGTTAACAAAATCATCTTCACTTAATCCCAGGGAAGAAATTAAAGCTACCACCGCCGTGTTATCAGAGGCAATTAAAGATAGGGCTAATAAATCCTTATTTTTAACCTCATCTCCTATAAACAAATAATCTCTACCACCCAAACGACGATCACTTTCTTTTATTTTATAATACTCTTCTAAATCTAGGTCAAAATCTTCTGTGATAATAAGAGTAGACATTAGCTTACTAATACTAGCAATCGGCCAAACTTGATCAGAATTTTTTTCTAAAATAAAAATATTTTTTTTAACATCCATAACAACAGCGCTAGAAGCTGAAATCTCTAGTTGATCAATCTGATTTATTTTTTGGGAATAATATTGACTCTCAGATATTTTTACAATTTCTCCATAATCTATTTTAGGCCAATCCATTTCAGAAAAAAAACCACCCTTAAAAAATATAAAACTAATAAAGTGAATTAAGAAATAATTAAACATATTAATGTAATACTTATTTTATTCTCTGTCTTCAATGCTTTTGCTATCATCATGAGTTTCAGCTTCAATACTATCCTCTACTAAATTTTCAAATAAATTTCCGCCAGAAGGCTCTATTTTGCCTAATAATTTATCAATACTTTCATTTTTATTAAATTTTTCATACTCGGGTAGATCTTTTAAGCTATTTATACCCAGAAATTTAATAAACTCTAAACTGACCGAATATTCATTTTCATCAGCCTCATTCGAAGACTTTTCTTCCACTAAACCTCGGATTAATAAATTCCTTAAAATTAAAGTACAATTTATACCCCTAATCTTTTCTATTTCTGATTTTTTAATAGGACCTCGATAAGCAATAATTGTTAAGGTTTCTAAACTGGCCGGAGTTAGCTCTCCACTTACTTCGGTCTGTAAAAAATCCTGAACTAATTTAGCATTATCAGGAGCGCTAGCCATTTGATATTTCTTTCCGCTCTCAATAATTCTAATTCCTCTATCCCCCTCATTATACTCAGAAATGAGCTCACTTAAAGACTTTTCCACCTCAGAAATTTCTTTTTTAGAAAAATCAGCTAATTCTTTTAAAGTTAGTGACTTAGAGGAAACAAAAAATAAAGATTCTAATAAATATTTTAATTTCATAGATATGTTTTTATTATTTAAAAAATTAATTATCAAGTTCTCGATATTTTTCCACGAAAATTTCACCAAACAAATCAGCCTGATCAAAAACTATTTCCCTTTGTTTAGCTAATTCCAAAACAGCTAGAAAATTAACAATAATTTCAGTTTTAGATTTAGCTTTTTTTAAAATTTTAGTAAAATTTAATTTAACCCTAGTAATAATAGTATTTTTAATATAAAGAATTCTTTCCTCAATACTGATTTCTGATATTATTGTTTTTTTCTCTAAATTCTCCTCTAAAACATCAACTTTATCTAAAATTTTTTGAAATTGATCTTTTAGGGTTTCAGCGACAACGTTCTTTGGCGGAAAAAATGTTTCTACCAATAAATTGAACCGACGATTATTTTTTGGCAATTCTCTAAAAAAAGAAAATTTCTTACGTCCAATAATTTTTTGAATTTTAAAACTTAAATCAACAAAATCCTTATACATTTTTAATTTACTTTCCAAATCCTCAATCTCTTCCTGGTCTTCTTCTGTAAATAAATAAGGCAAAAGAGCCTTAGATTTTATATATAAAAGTTTAGCCGCTAATAATAAAAAATCAGCCATTGATTCTGGCAAAATATTTGAAGACTTTTTAATATATTCTAAATATTCGTCAGCTATTTTAGCTAAATTAACCGAAGTTATATCTAATTCCTCTTTTTCGATTATTTGCAGCAACAACGAAAGAGGGCCCTGAAACTTATCTATTTTAATATCTATCATAATTATAAAGATTATAGCTCCTATATATTAGCTTATTTTAACCCATAAGGCAAGAATTAAAAAATAAAATACTTAATATATTCAAGTAAATTAAATAATTTTTTTAATAATATCAATAAACCCTCTTAGCTCTTTTTTATGAATATCTTCGAGTAAAAAATTCTTTAATTCCTTTAGTTCTAGGGATAAAATATTTTTTTTTAGATCTAAAACTGTTTGACTAATTTTGATTAAATTATTAGAATAAAACCCTTTTTTAAGAATACATTTTTGACATAAAAATTCCTTATCAAAAAAATTAAAATATAAAGAATCAATCGAATTACACTTTGAACATCTAGCAAAATCAAGATCATAACCTAGATTTTCTAATATTTTTAATTTAAAAAACAATAATAAAGCCTCAGAATTATCTGGGCTAAAATCTAAATTTAATAAAAAATCTTTTAAATTTAAAAAGATATTAAAATCTGGTTGATTGGGAAAAGTTAAATCTCTTAAAAATCTAAGACCTTGCCCAGCTAATAGGATTCTCTGATAATCACTTTTTATACTTAAAAAAGAATTTTCACTAATAACACTACCGACATAATCTCTTTCCTTGCCCTTAATAATCATTAAATCCACTAAATTAAAAGGCTCTAAATGACCAACGAGCTTGGATAAAGGTTTTTTAATCCCCTTGGCAATTAAATGTATTTTTCCAAAATCTAAAGTATAAAAACAAACCAAACCATCATAGTCATTAATATCCTTTCTAGACAAAACTATAGCCTTAGTTTTAATCATATTTTTTATCTAAATAAGATTGCAATATTATCATAGCCGAAACACTATCTCTCTCATATTTGACCTCTTTAACTTTTAAAGTATCGGCTTGAACACTGCTAAGTCTTTCATCTATAAATTCCAAAGAAATATTTTTATCGACCAATCGAGTCCTTAATATTTTAATAAACTTAGAAAAATTAGAGTTTTCAATTGTTCCAGTTGACATTTTTTTGGGCAAACCGATTACTACAGAATTAATATCTTCTTCTAGTATAATTTTTACTAATTCTGAAATATTTTTAATAGTTTTGAAAGGGGTAGCGATTCTATTTTCGCTATCAGCCAAAGATAAGCCAATTCTCTTTTCACCCCAATCTACTCCTAAATAATTTATATCCATATTACATACTAGTTAAAATTCTATTACCCCGCCCCTTTTCTAAAATAGCAATAGAATGCTCAAAATGAGCACTTAAGGAGCCATCCGATGTTATTATAGTATATCCATTGCTATCCATTTTTACTCTAAACTTACCCTGATTAATCATCGGTTCAATAGCTATCACCATACCTGGCTCTAAGGTCATATTCTCATAACTATTATCACCGATCTCATAATGAAAAACATTGGGATCTTCATGAGCAAAATAACCGACTCCATGCCCGACCAAATCTCTAACCGAACTAAATCCCTGGCTTTTAACATAATCACCAATTGCCTTTCCGATATCATTTAAAGTATTGCCAGCGATAGCCTTAGAAATACCTAAATTTAAAGCTTTTTTAGTTACTTCTAAAAGTTTTTGAGCTTCTTGACTGATCTTACCGGCTGGAAAAGTTCGGCAAGTGTCGGTATAAAATCCACCCAATTGAGATTTATCATTATAGGGCCTATTATTAGCCTCAGCCTCTTCCTTGGTTTGAATTGGCCACTCCATCCCGATATCAAGACTAACAATATCACCCTCCTTAATTATTCTATCTGGCAAAGAAGAACCGTGAACAACTTCATTGTTGATAGAAACACATAAAGCTGAGGGAAAAAAAACATCATCCCCCATATCATAATTTTTAAAAGCAGGCCGACCATTGACCTCTTTCATCAAAGACAAAGCTATTTCCTCTAATTCAGCTGTTGAAGCTCCTGGAACAACTTTTTGTCCAAGCTTTTCAAGAATATTTGCCAATATTATACCTCCCTGTCTAATAATTTCCACTTCTTCTTTTGTTTTGTAGTATATCATATTTAAAGTTTACTTATAATAATCTAATATTTTTTTAAAGTCCCTTTCATCGTCCCTGGTTGTTCCTGGCAGGCTAATAAATTTCCGATAAGCTCTTTGTCTAGTTGAAAAAGGAATTTTGCCGTTTCTTTTAATCGTCGGCACCAATGTTTTAAATATTTTAATAGCTTGGTCTCGATTATTTCTTAAATTAGAAAATTGACCATGTCTTGTCAGATTAGCTAATTTTTTAGTAAAACCGCTGGAACCGCTCATCCTAAAATCATTATTTCCGGTTGGTAATTTTTTTGAAAACATAATAAAAATATTTTAATTATCAATATATTTATTATAATATTTAAAAGACTAAAATACAAGAAAAATAAAAAACCCTAATTTCAAAAAAGATAAAAAAATTAATCTTCAAGAAAATTAGGGATTTTAACTATATTCCGTCGTAATCTCTCATGCTAATTTGAGCCTCGATCTGCTTAACAGTTTCAATGACAACGGAAACTACGATTAACAAACTTGTACCTCCGATAGCCAAAGCTTGCATTCCGGTAAAATATTTCATTATTAGAGGTAAAACAGCAATTAAACCCAAAAATAACGAACCAGTCAAAAGTATTCTTCGACTAATATAAGATAAATATTCACTGGTGTAGCGACCTGGTCTTATTCCGGGAATAAAACCTCCTTGTTTTTGTAAATTTTCTGAAATTTGATCAGGTTTAAAGATAATCTCTGTATAAAAATAAGTAAAGGCCACTACTAAGACGAAGTAGAAAATTCCATAAAATAACTGATTTTCAAATAAACTTATCACCCAATAAGCGGTCTTAGAAAGTATTTCAGACTTAGCTGATACAAAAAATTGAGCAATCATTGATGGAAAAACCACCACCGAAATAGCAAAGATAATTGGGATAACACCAGCAGTGTTAACTCGAAGTGGTAAATGAGTAGATGTTCCACCAAAAGCTCTATTTCCTCTTATTTGTCTAGCATATTGAACTGGAATATTTCTTTGTCCTTCGTTAATAATAACAATTCCAACTATAGTAATTATAGCTATAATTAAAAATCCTAATAATAGATAAATTTGAGACAAGTCAAAAGTTACAAAAAGATTTTGAACTATAGTTGGTAAGGACGATATAATACCAGCAAAGATAAGCAGTGAAATACCATTCCCGATCTTTTTCTCAGAAATAAGCTCACCAATCCACATTAAGAAAATTGTTCCAGCTGTTATAGTAATTATTGTAGTTATTAAATCAAAGGCCGAGATATCACCCAAAATATCATAAGAAGATTGACGAAGTAAGGCAATCATTCCATAAGCTTGAACCATTGCTAAAGGAACAGTAGCTATTCTAGTCCAAGAATTTATTTTCTGTCTTCCAGACTCTTCTTTTTGCATTTCTTCAAATTTTGGCACCACCATGCCTAATAATTGAAAGATAATAGACGAAGTAATATAAGGACCAATACCCATCATAACAATAGAAAAATTATCCATACTACCACCAGAAAATACATTTAACATCCCCAAAACCTGATTAGAAGAAAAAATCTCTTTTAAAGCTAAAACATTAACACCCGGTACCGGAATATGAGCAAATAATCTAAAAATAGCTAACATTAATAATACAAATAAAATACTATTTCTTAAGTCTCTAATTTTCCAAATTTTTTGAATTTTTTCTATCATATTTATTTTATTATTTTTCTTCTATTTGCTTTTTAACACTATCACTAAACAAGATTTTTTCAAATTTCAAACCCTTAGGGATTAACTTTTCTTTTCCTAATATTTTAACTGGTAAATCTTTTTTAGATACTAATTTTTTTTCTAATAAAGTACTAATATTTACAACTTCATTATCTTTAAAGTTTTCATTTATTTTAACAACGCTAACAACCTGATTTTTAGGAGATAAAGATCTAAAACCTCTAGTTTTAGGAATTTTTAATAAATTCTTCTTCATTCCCAATCTTTTCAATTTAAACCTACTAACACCGGCCCTGGATTTTTGCCCCTTTAAACCACGGCCACTATAAGTCCCCTTACCAGAAGCATTACCACGGCCCAATCTTTTTCCTTTATTGGAACTTCCAGAACTTTTTTTTACATTACTTAATGAGATAGCCATATTTTTATGTTTAATACTTACTTTTATTTATAAAATTATTTTTTAATACTAAACTCTTTGGTTTCTTTCTTAATCTCCTCTCCGGCTGACTTAGAAGAAAAACCTGTTTTCTTTAAATTTTTTAAAGCTAAAATAGTACATTTAGCATTATTAACCTTATTACTAGTCCCTAGTATTTTACTGCTAATATTCTTTACTCCAGCTAAATCCATAATAACTCTAACAACACCTCCAGCGATAACTCCCCTACCCTGAGAAACTGGTTTAAATAAAATTTTAGCAGAACCAAATTTTTGATAAATCTGATGCGGGATAGTATCATTGACAATCGGAACATTAACAATATTTTTTTTAGCCTTATTAACCGCCTTATTAACCGCCAAAGTAACATCCGCTCCCTTTCCTAAAGCCACAGCTATTCTTCCTTTTTTATCCCCAATAACAACACAAACCCTAAAGCTCATTCTTTTTCCACCCTTCATAACCCTAGTAACCCTAGCTACATCTAAAATTCTTTGCTCAAACTCTTCCTTAGGCCTCTCACCAAAACGTCTTTTACCAGAGAAAGGCTTTCTCCCCCCCCTATTATCAAAACTTTTTGTTTTGTTTGCAGGATTATTTGTATTTACATTTAAAGCTGAGTTATTGTTACTTTCAGCTACTGAATTTTTTTTATCTGACATAATATTTCTTGTTTATATATAAAAATTAAAAAATTAAGCCGCCTTCCCTAGCTCCGTCAGCTACAGCCTTAACCCTTCCATGATATTTATAACCACCCCTATCAAAAACTATTTCTGTTATTTTTTTCTTAACAGCTTTCTCCGCTAAAAGCTTTCCTAACTTAAAAGCCACTTCAACCTTTTTACCTTTTACGTCTTTTAATTCCTTACTATTAGCACTAACCAAGGTTTTTCCAGAAATATCATCTATTAATTGAATAAAAACACCTCGATTAGATCTAAAAACATTTAATCTTGGTTTTTTTTCAGTTCCACTAATAACAGAACGAATCTTTTTATGACGTCTAGCTAGTTTATCATTTTTTTCTTTTACATTAATCATATTTATAAATTAAAAAATTATTTATTATTTAGCAGCCGCTTTTCCCGCCTTTCTTCTAATAATCTCATCAGAATATTTAATACCCTTTCCTTTGTATGGCTCTGGTTTTCTTAATTTTCTTATTTGAGCAGCTAATTCACCAACTAATTGCTTATCAATTCCAGAAATAGTTAAATTATTACCCTCTGCTAAAGCAGATATTCCATCGGGTAAAACAAATTCCACTGGATGAGAAAATCCCAAACTTAAATTTATTTTATTCCCAGATACAGACACTTTATATCCCACACCCTTTATTTCTAATTTCTTTTCGTACCCACTATTAACACCGATAACCATGTTATTTATTAAAGCTCTAAAAAGACCCCACAAAGATCTTTCTTCTTTATTATTTTCATTTTTAACCTTAACAATAGCTTCTTCTGGAGTAATTTCAACCTTAACAAGCTTGTGTAACTCTTGCTTTAATTCTCCTTTGGGACCCTTAACAACTATAAAACCCTTGTCTATACTTATTTGAGTACCAGCTGGTATTTTTATTGGTAATTTTCCTAGTCTTGACATAATATCTTATTATTTTTTAAGAAATGAGTCTTCCTTAAAAATATTTTAAAAAATTAATAAATTTCACAAATAAACTCTCCACCAATCTGCTCTTTTCTAGCCTGTCTTCCAGTCATCATGCCCTTGGATGTAGAAATAATAGAAAAACCTAAGCCATTTAAAACTTGGCCAATATTATCTTTATTAACATAAACTTGACGACCTGGTTTACTAATTTTCTTCAAAAAGCTAATCTTGGGTTGACCATCCTTATCATATTTTAAAACTATTTTAATTTGGTCAAATTTAGCCGCTTTATTTTTTTGCAAATCTTTTCCACCAGGAATAATTTCTACCTTAGAAACAAATCCCTCTTTTTCTAAAATCTTGGCAATATTAAATTTAACCTTACTCATAGGTAAAACAACTTCTGCCTTTTTAACCATAGAAGCGTTCCTAATTCTAGTTAACATGTCTGCGATTGGATCTATCATAATATTTTAATCTAAAATTGAAAATTATTTTCAAATAATATAATTTACAATTTTTTTATATTTTATATATTTATTTTTTATGATTATTTTTTACCAACTGGATTTTTTTACTCCCGGTAAGTCACCATTATCCGCTAATTCTCTAAAACAAATACGACATAAATCAAAGTCTCTCATATACCCCTTATTTCTTCCACAACGCCAACATCGATTTATTTTTCTAGTAGAAAATTTTGGTTTTCTTTTTGCTTTAACTATTAATGCAGTTCTAGCCATAAATATATTATTAATTATTTTTTATTTTTTTCTTCTTTTTTAAAA
Organism: uncultured Gammaproteobacteria bacterium; assembly: GCA_964567645.1. GTDB lineage: Bacteria > Patescibacteriota > Patescibacteriia > Patescibacteriales > UBA12465. The sequence continues at coordinate 10,035 of CAZMNE010000008.1, read as the reverse complement.
GGAAATCCAGCCAATCTAAATAATTCTATCCCCTCTTCTTTGTTTTTTGCAGTAGAATGAATTATAACCTCCAAACCATGAATATTATTTAAATCTTCAACTCTAACCTCCGGAAAGGCAATATTCTCTTTAAAACCAATACTTAAGTTTCCCTGCCTATCAACTGATTTTTCAGAAATACCCCTGAAATCTCTAACCCTAGGAAAACTAATATTTATCAACTTATCCAAAAAATCATACATCCTACTACCATGTAAAGTAACCATAGCGCCAATTGTCATTCCCTCCCTAATTTTAAAAGATGCGATTGATTTTTTGGCTTTAGTTAAAACTGGCTTTTGACCTGAAATTCTGGTTAAAGTTTTTTCAACATTAGCGATATATTCTTTCTCTTTATTATGTCTACCAAAACCAACATTAATAACAACTTTTTCGATTTTTGGTACTAAAAAGATATTAGTGTAACCAAATTTATCTTTTAATTGTGGGATGATATCTTTTTGATATTTTTCTTTTAAATTCATATATATTATATTATTTTTCTATTTTTTATTCCAAGGTTTCTTGACATTTTTTACAAACTCTAAATTTTTTATTTTGGCCATCTTCATTTTTTACAGATTTATAAGCCACCCTAGTCTCTTTACCGCATTTTGGACAAATCAAAATAACATTAGAAGCATTAATTAATCCCGGAAATTCAATTCTTTGGCCTTTCTCTCCTCTTCTTTGAGGACGAAGATGCTTAATCAAGATATTTAAACCCTCAACACTAACTCTTTTTTCAACAGGAAATACCTGCAAAACTTTTCCAGTTTTACCTCTATCTTTTCCAGTTAATATTTTTACTTTATCGTTTTTCTTTATTTTCATATTTTAAAATATTTAAATTATTTAATATCTTATAAAACCTCAGGGGCTAAAGATGTAATCTTGAAAAAACCAGCTCGTCTGACTTCTCTGGCAACTGGACCAAAAACACGAGATCCCTTCGGTTCATTCTTTTCTTTATCAATTATAACACAAGCATTTTCATCAAACCTTAAATAAGAGCCATCTGGTCGACGTATTTCTTTCTTGGTTCTAACTATAACAGCTCTAACAATATCTCCTTTTTTAATTGGCATATGGGGTGATGCGGATTTAACCGAAGCAACAATAACGTCACCAACGCCAGCATATCTTTTTCTGTATCCACCCAAAACCCTAATACATAAAACCTCTTTGGCTCCAGAATTATCAGCTACTTTTAATCGACTTTCTGTTTGTATCATATATTTAAAAATTAAATAAAATAAATTATTAAACTATTCTCCACTTTTTATCCTTACTAATTGGACGACACTCTACAAAATTAACCTTATCTCCAATCTTAGAAGAATTTTTTTCATCATGGACTTTATATTTTTTGCTAACAATATATCTTTTTTTATATTTCTTATTGATTTTAACTCTCTCAACTTCAACAACAATGGTTTTATCACTTTTATCACTAACAACAACGCCAGCAAACTTTTTTCTAATTACTTTTCTTGGCTCAGTATTAGCTTTTTCTTTAATATTTTTTACCATATTATTTATTTATATTATTTTTTATTTTTTTATCCTTGTTTATCAAAGTTAAAACCCTAGCAATATCCCGCTTAATAACCCTAATAGCTCTAATATTCTTTAATTGTTTACTAGAATCTTTAAAACGAGAATCTCTTAATTTTTCTCGCAAATCTGATAAAATATTGTGTAATTCTGAAATTGTTTTAGTTTTTAATTCTTTTAAATCCATATTTATAATAATTTAAATTTTAATCTTTTTTAACAAATTTGCATTTAATTGGTAATTTATAAGCTGCTAGATCTAATGCTTTTTTAGCCATATCCTCAGTTAAGCCATCAACTTCAAATAATATCATACCAGGTTTTACAGCGGCCACATAATGATCTACAGCACCCTTTCCCTTACCCATAGGAATTTCTCCTCCTTTTTTAGTAACCGGTTTATGAGGGAAAACTCTAATCCAAATTTTTCCACCCTTTTTTGTATATTTAGTAATAACTCTTCTAGTAGCCTCAATTTGACGAGAATTAACCCAACAAGCTTCTAAGCTTTTTAAGCCGTAGGAACCAAAATCAATATTAGTTGCACCGCTTGCTTTTCCACCTCGTTTCCCTTTGTGCGATTTTCTATATTTAGTTTTCTTTGGCATTAACATATATTTGCAAAATTATTATTAAATTATATCTTATTTTTTATTAAAAACCTCTCCCTTGTAAATCCAAACCTTTATCCCAATACTTCCGTAAGTAGTGTGAGCTACACCTCTGGCATAATCAATATTAGCTCTCAAGGTACTTAATGGCAATTTTCCTGAAATTAATTTTTCTGATCTAGCGATTTCAGCTCCATTTAAGCGACCAGCAACAACCACTTTAACTCCCAAAGCGCCTCCTCTTTCAATTCTAGAAATAGCTTGTTTCATAACCTTTCTAAAAGGAACTCTTTTTTCTATCTCTAATATCATAGACTGAACATTGATCTGAGCACTTAAGTTAGGATTTTCTACTTCTTTTATATTTATATTTATATTATTTAAACGAATTTCCATGGGATTTGATAAATATTTTCGATGTAAAATTCTTTTTAACTCTTCAACCCCATTACCACCTCGACCAATAATAACGCCTGGCCTAGCTGTAAAAATATCAATATTAATTTGACCAGAGTTTCTAGAAATTTCTACCCTATCAATGCCGGCTTCTTTAAATTCTCTAATAATATGCTTTCTAATTAAAACATCCTGCTTAACATTTTTAATATATTTATTACCAGCACCAAACCATAATGATGGCCAAGTCTTTATAACACCGATTCTTATTATTTTTGGATTTATTTTTTTACCCATATTTATTAATATAAATTATTTAATATTGAAAATGATTATCCAGCCTTTCTTCTAAAAACCTTACTAGCAAAACTTTTAGAGGATGCTTTGTTTTCTATTTTTGTATTTTTTAATTTTTCCTCTGGTTTTTCTGTTTTTATATTTTTAGCAACCTCATCTTTTTTTTCAGCAGAAACTTTTTCCTTTTTATCTGATTTTGGTTTTTTAGATAAATCATCTAATTTTACCGGTTCCTCTACCTTTACTTTCTTAGCCTCCTTTTTACCACTGTCGACAATCTCAGATAAGGTTAAATAAATGTGGCTCATTCTTTTTCTAATAACAGTAGCTCGACCATGAGCTCTAGGCATCCATCTTTTAAGTGTTTTTCCATCCTCAACCCTAACCTCTTTTATTATTAAATTATTTTTATCTAATTCGTAATTATTAACAGCACTAGATATAGCTGATTGAACCAATTTTAACATTGGTTTAGCTGATTTTTTATTTAAAAACTTCAATTGATTAACGGCCTTATTTACCTCTAAACCACGAATAACACCAGCCACTAATCTTGTCTTACGAGGAGAAATTCTTAAATGTTTTAAACTAGCTTTAACTTCCATATTATTTTAATATTTTAATTTATATATTTATATTATTTACCCTTAGCTTGTGTCTTGGCCATTTTACCTCCATGACTAATAAATTTTTTAGTTATAGAAAATTCACCCAATTTATGTCCAACCATGTTTTCAACTATATAAACAGGAACATGTTGTTTTCCATTATGAACCCCAATAGTATGACCAACCATTTCTGGAGTAATAGTGCAAGCCCTGTCCCAAACCTTAATAATAGTCTTATCTTCTGGACTCAGTGCTTGAATTTTTTTTAAAATCCTGGGATTAACATATGGACCTTTTTTTAAACTTCTTGACATATTTTTATATATTTATTTTACAATTAAATTAATTTTATTTTTTCTTTTTAGATGGTCTTCTCTTAACTAATAATTTATTTGATCTTCGTTTTCTTCTAGTTTTTACACCAAAAGCAGGTTTTCCCCATTTAGTTTTGGGTCTTTTTAAACCAATAGGCTGCTTACCTTCTCCACCTCCGTGAGGATGATCAACCGGATTCATGGCTGTACCTCTAACAGTTGGTCTAATGCCCATAAGCCTTTTTCTTCCAGCTGATCCGATCTTCATATGCATTCTATCAGGATTACTAACCTGTCCGATAGTGCATAAACATTCTTTTTTAATTAATCTAATCTCACCTGATGGCATTTTAACTTGAGCATATTTTCCTTCGACACCCATAATATGAACTGAATTTCCAGCTCCTCGAGCGATTTTTCCACCTTTCCCTGGCTCAATTTCTACATTATAGACAGGAACACCAGCTGGAATAAATTTTAAAGGCATAGCATTACCGTTTTTAATTTCCACTAACTCTTGAGAACTCACTACAACATCACCCTCCTTTAAATCAACTGGAGCTATTATATATTTTTTTTCTCCATCTTTATAATTTAATAAGGCAATGCGAGCACCACGATTTGGATCATACTCAATACTAGCAACAGTAGCCGGAATATCAAATTTATTTCTAAAAAAATCAATTAAACGTAAATATCTTCTAGTTCCACCACCACGATGCCTAACTGTTATCTTGCCTTGATTATTTCTACCACTCTTTTTCTTTTTAATCACTATCAAGCTTTTCTCAGCTGACTTATTTTTTGTTAAATCAGAAAAATCATCATAAGTAGCATGACGTCTCTTGGGTGTATTAGGTTTTAATTTTTTAATTGCCATATTTTAAAATTTAATAAATATTTTTAAACACCTTCGTAAACAGAAATACTTTCACCTTTTTTAAGAGTAACAATGGCTTTTTTAAAGTCTTTTCTCTTTCCAGTGATCTTACCTCTATTTACCTTCTTGCCTTTAACTTTTATAATATTAACCTCGGTTGGCTTTACTCCATAAACCTCATAAATAGCCTTGGCTACCTCAATCTTGTTGGCATCATTATCAATCATAAAAACATATTGGTTAACTGCGCTTAAATTTGTAGCCTTTTCGGTTACCATCGGTTTTACTAAAACTCGATAAGCCCTTCCAGAAACCTTTTTATCTTTATCTTTTTTAACTTTCCCCTCAACAGTATAGAGGTCCTTCATACTTTTTTCCTCAGAACTACTTTTTTCTTCTTTTTTATCCTCATTTTTATTATCTGTTGTAGCATTAAATATTCCCATATTTGTAAATAAATTAATTATTACTTATTTTGAATACCTATCATTGATATTTTTAATAGCTGATTCAGTAATAACTAAATTTTTATATTTTAATAAATCAATAATATTTATATTTTCTAAATTAATAATATCAAATCCAACTAAATTTCTAGAAGACAAAACCACTTTCTCATCTTTAATATCATTAACAAATAGAATGCTTCTTTTAGATTTTTTAGCTTTGTTTTCATCTGGAAAAACATTCTCTATTTTTTTAACAAAATCATTAAATTTTTTAGTGCTAAAATCTTTCATCTCAATTTTATCAACTACTGCTAAATTATTTTCTGCCAATCTGTCTGTAAAAACCATGGTAATAGCCTTCTGTTTCATTTTTTTATTTATTTTTTTACTAAAATTTCTATCCTTTCTAGGACCAAAAGTAACACCACCACCAATCCAAATCGGAGATCTACTTGATCCAGCCCTAGCCCTACCAGTACCTTTTTGTTTCCAAGGTTTTTTTCCCCCACCTCTAACCTCAGCTTTTGTTTTAGTATGAGCTAAAACTTGCCTTTCGTTGGCAGCTTGAGTAACCATGGCCTGGTGAACTAAATCTTCATTTATTTTAACAGCAAAAACCTTGTCAGATAATTTTAATTCACTAACTATTTCACCGTTTTGATTATAAACATTTGTTTTAACTGGCATATTTTTAATAAATTTTAAATTTTAATTATTTTTCAGATAAATTCTCTTCTGTTTTTTTAGCTTCCTCCTCAGTCTTCTCCTCGTCCTGTTTTTCTACCTTTTCAGTAGCCACCTCTTCCTTTTTTGGTGTTTCATTTTTACCATCAGCCTCCTTATCATCTTTAACTTCTTCATTATTTGTTTCTTTAACCTCTTCAACTTTTTTTTGATTCTCGTCTTTTATAATCAATTCACCCTTACCTTTTATCATCAAAAGACCACTTTCACAGCCAGGAACAGCTCCTTTAATAAATAAAATATTATTCTCTAAATCAACATCCACAATTTCTAAATTTTTCATAGTAATACAATCTCCGCCCATTCTTCCTCCCATACGAGTTCCTTTAAATACGTGAGCTGGGCCTAAGGCCCCAATAGAACCAGAGGCTCTCAATTGATCTTTATTGCCATGAGTCTTTTTAGATCCAGAAAAACCATGTCTTTTAACAACACCTTGGAATCCCTTACCCTTAGAAGTTCCAACAACATCAACTATATCTCCTTTAGAAAAAATTGACACATCAACAATACCACCAGTTTTCATTTCTGGCTTTATTTCAGATACCCTAAACTCTCTTAAATATCTGGAATTTTCTTTTTCAATTCCAGCTTTTTTTAAATGACCACGTACAGGCTTAGAAATATTTTTAGGTTTTCTTTCTCCGTAAGCTAATTGAATAGCCTTGTAATTATCAGTATTTTCATCCTTGACCTGTGTAATAATACAAGGACCAGCTTGTACCCTAGTAACAGATACTACCTTATCATTATCCCAAAGCTGTGTCATATTAATTTTTTTTCCTAATATAAATTTCATATTTTAAATATTTATAAATAAATCTAATAAATAAAAAACTGGTCTTCAACAAAACCAGCCTAAAAACTTTCAAACAATTCTAAAAATATAATAAATATTTATTAAATTGGAAAAGCTATTTTGTTGAATTTTACCTCCTATTTTAAATATCTAGTCTCAATTGAAGAACTTTCCCTTAAGGGGAGTTTCTAAAAAATTAACTAAACATTTTACATTTTAAAAATACTCTAGTATTCTAATCCATTTTTATTTCTAAGTCAACTCCTGCTGGCAAACTTAGATTAGTCAAATCTTCTATAGTCTTAGCTGACGGTTCAAAAATATCAATTAATCTCTTGTGAGTTCTAATTTCATATTGATCACGGGCATTTTTATGTACAAAAGTTGATCTGTTAACAGTGTACTTCTTTTTTTCTATCGGCAAAGGAACTGGTCCAGAAATTTGAGCATCAGTCTTCTGTGCTGTTTCAATAATAGTTTTAGCGGCCTGATCAATAATTTTATGATCAAAAGCTTTAATTTTGATTCTAATCTTTGTTTTAAAATCTCCGCTGTTATCCTTGGCGGTTTTATTTTTGTTTTCAGCCATATTATAATAATGAATTAACCAAAAAATTTGGTATATATTTTAAATAAACATTATAAGCCCGTCCTCAGATGAGGGCGGGCCTAAATATCTATTTGATAATCTTAGAAATAGTTCCAGCACCCACTGTTCTACCACCTTCACGAATAGCAAATCTTTGCTTATCTTCTAAAGCGATAGGAGCAATAAGTTTTACAGTAATATTTACAGTATCACCAGGCATAACCATTTCTACACCAGCTGGTAATTCAACTTCACCAGTAACATCAGTTGTCCTAATATAGAATTGAGGTTTATAACCTTTAAAGAATGGTTTATGTCTTCCTCCTTCGTCCTTGCTTAATACATAAACTTGAGCTTCAAATTCAGTATGAGGAGTAACTGTTCCTGGTTTAGATAAAACTTGGCCTCTTTCAACTTCGTCTTTCTTAGTTCCACGAAGAAGTAGTCCGGCATTATCTCCAGCTTGACCTTGATCTAATGATTTATTAAACATTTCTACTCCAGTAATTGTTGTTTTTTTAGTATCCATTAGCCCAACAATTTCAACTTCTTCTCCAACCTTAACAATACCTCTTTCAATTCTTCCAGTTACTACAGTACCACGACCCTCAATTGAAAAAATATCTTCAATTGGCATTAAGAAAGATTTATCCAAATCTCTTTCAGGAGTTGGAATAAAATCATCTAACGCCTTTAATAGGTCCATAACAGGTTGAGCATCTGGTCCAGTTGAATTTTCTAAAGCCTTTAAAGCACTTCCACGAATAATTGGAGTAGTATCTCCAGGAAACTCATATTTTTTCAATAAATCACGAATCTCCTCTTCTACTAAATCAATTAACTCTTTATCCTCAACCGTATCACATTTGTTTAAGAATACTACGATATGAGGAACACCTACCTGCTTAGCTAATAATATATGTTCTCTGGTTTGAGGCATAGGCCCATCAGTAGCAGAAACTACTAAAATAGCACCGTCCATTTGAGCGGCACCAGTAATCATATTCTTCACATAATCAGCGTGACCAGGACAGTCAACGTGAGCATAGTGACGTGATTCAGTCTCATACTCTTGATGAGAGGTAGCAATAGTAATACCTCTTTGCTTCTCTTCTGGAGCATTGTCAATGTCGTCAACATTCCTTTGAGTTGCTTTTAGACCTTGAGCATTAGCTACATTTAAAATAGCTGCTGTCAAAGTTGTTTTTCCATGATCAACGTGTCCAATAGTACCAACGTTGACATGGGACTTACTGCGTTCATATTTGTCTGCCATTTTTTTAAACTCACGACCCCTCAATTAAGAGAGTTACTTGCCTAAAAGGCAACCAGCCGTTTAAAATTAATTATAAATTTTTATTTAAACAACTAAAAATAGTTAAATTAATTTAACTATTTTATTTATTTATTTACCAAAAACTATACTTCCGATTCTTCTTTTATCTTTGGAGGAATTCTCCAATTATTACCTTTTCCATTATTACCTTCAGTGCTATTTATTTTATCAATTATTTTTTTATCTGTCAAGGATTCTGATTCCAATCCCATAATATTTTCATATTGATCTAATGTCATAACTACAAAAGAATTATCTGGCTCACTATTATCAAATACTATAATACGATCTCCTGTCTTTTTTGATAAGTTAATAACCTGCTTTAATTGCTTAGACATAATAAAAATAATTAATTCTAAATTTATTTTGATTTAGAATTATAACATATATTTTTTAAAAAGCAAGACTTTATTAATTCTTTAAACAACGAACTGAGCACCCCCTAGCTTTGGGAGCATTTTTGGCTCTCTGAATATTATCATGCTCGGGACCAAACAATCTTCGCCAAGCAGTAGAGCTAGCCTCAGTAGAAGTGTATAAATAGGCCCAATCCACCCCAGAAGAATAATAAATTCCATTATCGTGGCGATATCCGGTCGGAATAACATTAAAACCATAATCGTTAGTTCCGCCTAAAGAAATCGACTTTAATCTCTTACCCTCATCAACCCCATAAAGGCCCTCACTAACTTCGTCAAGTAAAAAAGTATCCTCACAATATTCAAGATCATTTCCCGCCAACAAACAAACACTTCTTTCTAATTGAGTCATCTCGTCATGACTAGGAACATGCCACCCCTCCGGGCATAATCCCTTTATATTATCAACAGCATACCAATTATAAAAAGAACCCCTAATGTCGCAATTTTCCAAAATATCTTCCCAGCAAGCATAAGCCCCCTCAGTATTGCTAATCCAAGAGCTAACATCAACTCCTGGATATAAAATATCACTACCATCATTATATTTAGTAACCTTTAAATTTTCAGCCATCCAACACTGATCTTCAATGGCGACTGTATCATAAATATTTCCATCAATATCGGAAACATAACTCGGACAAAATAAACAATTTCCCTCAAATATTTCTCCCATAAAAGCACACTTGGGGCCACTATTATAGCTTTCAAAACTACCCTCTAAACAAAAAGATATTTTATAATCCTCTGAAGAATAGTCATAATGATAATCATAATTACTGGAAGAGCAACTTGAATTATAATAATCTGGGTTTTGAGGAGTTTTATTTAAAAATACTTTCCCTGTCGTAGAACCAATAAGTGGCTCTCCAGGAATTAATTCGTCTGGATACTGACCTTCAAAAAATTTATAACTCTCCAAAGCCAACTGAATCTCGGTGATATCAGAAAGTCTTTTACTATCTCGAACATTTTTTCTAATCTGAAAAAAATAAAC
>CAZMNE010000007.1:0-30825 GCA_964567645.1 uncultured Gammaproteobacteria bacterium | reverse complement strand
ATGACCCTTGAATTCATTAAATCCAAGCTCTCCTTTGTTTTTTTTAGCTAACCTTAGATGCCTTAAAGCTACTTTGATAGACAATCTTTTTTTGTCTTCTCCTAAAATATTTTGGAAATTTCTAGAAAATATCCAGGGATGACCCAGGGCACCCCTTCCAATACCCACTCCATCAACTTCGGTCTTATTTATAATCTCTACCACTTCATCAAGACTATTTACTCCCCCATTGGCCAAAATTATCCCTGAAAAATATTTTTTACTTTTTTTAATTATATTAGTATCAATTGGCCCAGAAAACAATTGCTTTAAAGTTCTACCATGAATCATTAAAGCTGAAATGGGCAAATCTGAAATATTTTTTAAAAACTTTATTAAATCAACGGAAAAAGCTTCGGTTCTGACCTTGATTGATAATGGCAACTGAGTATTTTCTAAAGCCACCTCAATAATTTCTCGACTTAATTTTAAGTCAGACATTAATTTAGACCCAGCGCCTTGTTTTAAAACTTTTTTAACCGGACAACCAAAATTAATATCAATCCCATCAGGCTTAATCTCTTTTTCAATAATCTTAATAGCTTTAGCAAAATGATCTTTATTAGATCCAAAAATCTGGACAACATATGGTCTTTCTTTTTTATTAAACTTTATCAAATCTAAAGTTTTAGAAGGATTATAATTAAGAGCTGAAACCGAAGCCATTTCACTATAAACAACATCAGCCCCATATTCTCGACAAATTAAACGAAAAGCCGAATCTGTGAATCCGGCTAAAGGAGCTAAAACTAAAATTGGTTGACCCTTTTTATTCTTTTTTAATTCTTGCCAAAAATTTTTCATTTTCTTATTTCTTTATTAATTCCATTTTCCCATCTGGCAAATCATTAACATCATAACCAAAATCTATTAACTTTTTTCTAAGATCATCAGATTTAGAAAAATTTTTTTCTTGACGAGCTTTTTCTCTCTCAATAATTATTTCTTTAACTTCATCTGAATATTCTAATACCAAATCTTCTTTTTTAATAATTTCTAAAAAATTTAAACCCCAAATATTATCAAAATCCAAAATAGTAGCTAACTTATCCTCATCCTTCAAACTTGATTTTAAAACCTCAGGGATTAATGATAAAGTTCTCGGAGTGTTAAAATCATCTAATAAATAATCTAAAAATTTATCCTTAAAATCTTTATTGGCTACACCAATCTTACCACCCAACCTCTCTATTTTATTAATTATTCCAGTCAATCCTTTTTGAGCAGCTTTTAAAGCTTCAAATGTAAAATTTTGTCTAGATCGATAATGAGCTTGTAGGTAAAAATAACGTAAAGCTATTGGAGAAAAACCCTTATCTTCAATATCATCTAAACTATAGGCTGTTCCTTCTGACTTAGACATTTTTCCATCATTTAACAATAAATGCTCATTATGAATCCAATAATTAGCTAGTTTAACTCCGTTGGCTGCCTCGCTTTGAGCTATTTCATTACTATGATGAACACTGACATGTTCAATTCCTCCCATATGAATATCAATAGTGTCCCCTAAATTTTTCTTAATCATAGCTGAACATTCTAAGTGCCACCCAGGAAAACCATAACCACTCTCAACTAAGGGCGATGAAAATGGAGAAGGCCAAAACTGCAAAGCGTTTTTATGAGATCCAGCTTTAAAAAACCACAAGGCAAAATCTCTAGGATTTTTCTTCTTAGGGTCACTAATATTGCCCCTCCCCGCTCCAGTTTTGTTTTTATCTGGCTTGCGACCAGACAATTCATTATAGTTTTTAAATTTTTCAACCTCAAAATAAACGGCTAAATCAGTCACATAAGCGTACCCCTTGGCTATTAATAATTGGATTATATCAATCATTTCATCAATATTTTCTGTAGCTCTGGGTTTGTATTTAGGTTCTAAAATATTTATCCTCTTAGTATCATTTTCATAAATTTTTATAAACTTACTAGCAATTTCTTCGGGTGACTTTTTTTCCTTTAATGATGTTTTTTCCATTTTATCCTCCCCCTCGTCCTCGTCAGAGGTTAAATGACCAACATCAGTATAATTTCTAACCATAGAAACATCGTAATTTAAATATTTAAAAACTCGATGAACAATATCAGCGCAATAGGCGCCCCTCAAATTACCAATATGTTGCGTCCAATAAACCGTTGGTCCGCAATAATAAAAAGAAAGATTACCAGCTTTAATTGGCTTGAACTCTTCTTTTTTTCTAGTTAAAGTATTATATATTAAAATTTTCATATTATTTTGATATTTTCTTCATTAAGCTAGCATAAAATTCTAAATTATTCAAACTTGCCCATTTTTGACCCAAGCCTTCATTAACTTTAAATAGGTGTTGCAAATAAGCTAAGGAATTATTATTTAATTCTAGTAATTTGGAATATTTATTAATCTTTTCAAAATTATTAGAAAAAACTGATTTTTTAATATTTATTTCTTTATAAAAATTTACTGACTTTATATCTTTTTGATTTTTAAATTGATAAAGCTTACCATGCCTTCCTTCCCTAGTTGGAATTACACAATCAAACATATTCCAACCCATTTTATGACAACGATAAATATCGGCTGGAGTTCCAATGCCTAGGGCAAACTTTATTTTATCATCAGGAATAATTTTAGCAGTATAATCTAAAATATCAAACAAAAAATTTCCCTGTTCATCAATAGGCCGAGCTCCAAAGCCATAACCAGCAAAAGAAAAACTTTCTCCCAAAAATTTTTTATCACTAACCTCCAGCAAGCCATCTAAACACTTTTTTCGGAGGTCTCTGCTGAGCCCTCCTTGAATAACAGCTATTAATTTAGGTCTATGGCTCTCTGGCATTTTTCTTTTTTTAACCTGACGAATATATTCTTGATAACATCTCTGAGCCCAATTAATAGTTCTCTCTACTGATAAATTAATAGATTTTTCATCGAAACCATAAGGAGGGCAATCATCTAAACAAACTATAAAATCAGTTCCCAAGTCAAATTGAATTTGAATTGATTTTTCTGGAGTAATTTCATGACGAGATCCATCAATTGGTGACTTAAAAACAGCCCCATTATCGTCAATCTTACCCAAAGATTTACTCTTATGAATTAAAGAAAATATTTGGAACCCTCCACTATCAGATAATAAGGGCCTATCCCAATTCATAAAATTATGGATACCTCCGGCCTTTTTAATTATTTTTATTCCTGGTTGAAGATAAAGATGGAAAGTGTTGACCACCAGAGCTGCAATACCTGAAGATAATAATTCCGAATTATTACACATCTTAATAAATCCCCTGGTAGCGTCAGGCATAAAAAGAGGCAATTTTATATTTCCATGTAAAGTTTTTACTGTACTTATTTTTTTTATAGACATAATTATATTACCTAACTCGTCCGTCATTGCTAAGACTAGCGATAGAATCATCTTCTAAGCGACTTGTTTTAGCTTCTGTTTTTTTATTAATAATATCTCCTGTTTCAATATCAGTAGCTTCCAAAGAAGACCCCGAAGAAAGGATCATTATCTTGTTATACTCAGCTTCAACTGGAGTAATGCTCACGGAAAAATTAATATTGACCTCATCCACGCCTAAAGGCCAACGACTTAATGTCCAAAAAACTTTATTAGTAACCGGATCAAACATAATATTACCAGCACTAATATTAAAATTATTTTCCCAAATAACATAAGTCGGTAAAGGTAGCTCTATCTTAATATCTCTAAGTTCATGCAAAGTATTACTTAAATTCCAATAATATTTAAAAGAAGTTTTTTCTCCCACTACTGGAGGCAAAGGTCCTGAACCAACTGGAATATTATCTTCATCAAAATAAAGAACCTTTTCTTCTAGGACCAAATTACTATTAATTTTATTAATAATAGTATTACTCCTATTATCAGTTAACTTATCACCATCCTCCTCTAACTCTTCAATATTACCGATACTAAATTGGGCATAATTATTGACTTCAAGTTTTTGTCCAAAATCTATTTCATCAAAATCGGCTACTTTAATTGAAAATTTGATTTCTCCTCCCTCACCTGGAGCCAACTCTTTTAAAGCGGGGATTTCTTGAGAAGTCCAGCTAATAGTTTTACGACTAACTCGACCGTCGTTAGAATCTTCTAAACTTGACCAATCTAAAAATTCGCTATCCAAAACAGCCATAATAACTAAATCTTTCATGTCCTTATCTCCTTTATTTGAATATTTAATAATATAATCAAGATTATCTCCAAAATTTACAGGGAAATCGGTAGAATTATTATTTTCTAATAAACTTAAATGTAAATCACTTTTTATTATCTCTAAATTAATCAATTTCTCTAAAAATATAAAGTCTTGTTGATTTTCGTTAATATATTTCAGGCCCCAACTAAAACTTTCTTGATCATTTATTTTTTCACTAATTTTATACTTAAAATCAAACTCCATTTCCTCAATTAAAATACCTTCTGTTTTGGGAGTTATTTTAAAATTATTATCATTTATTTTTTCAATAATAATATTTTCAGAAAAATCTTCATTTTCAATGTTTTTAACTGAAAAAATTTCCTCAGGACCATTAAAATAAAAAACAAAATCCTTTATTTTTTCAAAGGAAAAATTTTTTAAAGTTATTTTTAAAGGATATTCTTCCCCAACCAAAACCGTTGAAAAATAATCTTCTTGAAACTGAAAAGGCAAGGAACTAACCATAACAGAATTAAAACTTTCCTTACTAAAATTAGAGGAAATCCCACTAATCTCGTAACTACTTTTTATAGATAGTAAATTATTAACTCCCTCTTTATTTATTATCTTTCCTCTAACTTTTATCTTACCTCCGATTTTAGCATCCAAGCTATCAATAATCCAGACCTTGTTATCTTCGGTTTTGTCAACTGAATAAACTTCTAATAAAATAAAATTATCTGGATAAGTAATATTTAAATTAACATTATTTAAATTATAATTACTAGAATTTTTATATTCTATTTCATAATAAAATTCCTCTCCTAAAGATATTTTTTCTGGAGATGTTATAGAAATGTCTAAAACCGAGGAATTACTTTGACCACTTTTAAAATAATTAAAAGCCCAAAAAGATAGGCCGGCCACTAAAGCAAAAAATAGAATAAAATAAGCAAAAGAAACCCAAAATCCTCTCTTCTTTTTAATTTTTATAGTCTTAAAATCGGGCAAATCACCATCATTACTATATATCTCCATTAAATTATTTTCAATCTCACCTTCAGAAAAACGAGAATTTTTTGAAATTAATTCTGGTTTTTTTTCTGATAATATCGTTGACTCAGAAGACTGTTCTTTTTTAATATCTTTCTTTTTTACTTCATTATTAATCTTGTGTCTAGTAAAAAGGAAATCATTATTTTTATTTTTTTTGCCCATATATTTAAAATTAATAATTATTCAAACATGACAACTAAATAACGATCAATTTCCAAATCCCCCGAAAACTTAATTAAATTGTCGCTATTAATATTTTGGGGATAGGTCCAAATGGTTTTTAAGTTAGTGTTATTTAAAAAATCAAAAACAAAATCAATATTACCAGATCCAGGCTGTTTTTGCCACAACAAGGAATAATTTTTTGAATTAATATTATAAAAATTATGTGGCAATCGATATTCTATTTCGATCACTTGATCTTGTCCGGGTTCTAACATGGTCCAATTAGCAAAAACTGTTTTTCCAGACTCTTGATAAATTTTTACCCCGCTAGATAAATCAACCTCAGCTCTATTTTCTCCATTTTCTAAAATATTATTTTTTTCATAAAAATCTTCAGACTCTTTAAAGTAATTTTTATCCGGAGAAGAGAATCCTTTGGCACTAATTAAATTACTACCCATGGGAACATAAACCCTTAGCCAATTAACATTTCTAACCCCATAAAACAAATCATCTTTTTCACCATTATGTCTCCTCTTTATAGTCAATTTATTTATTATTGATCCATCATGATCTATTTTAGTTGACAAAGAATAATCATTATCAATAACTTTATCAGTTTTACCTCCAGCAATATTAGAATTAACTACCATTAAATAATCTAGAGGAGCTTCTTTTACTTGTCCAGCCCAAGAACGATTTTCCACTTCAGATTGAAGATCTTTATTAACAAAATAAAGTAAAATATTTTTTTCCGCTAAATTTCTTTCTGCGATTTTTAAACTTTTTATCAATAAATCTTTATCAAATTGTTTGGAAAATCTAATCATAATTTCTGACATTAAATCTCCTATTATTTTTTTAGGTTCGTTTCTAGGCAAGACATCTTCAATTTCCTCAGTAGAAGATGCTACCTCTAAATTAGAAACCTCACTACTAGTAGATACTTTATCTAAAATATTAGTTTTTAAATCTCTGTCCTGATAAACCTCTGGCTGCCCAATCACCTCAACCACCTCTTGAATAATATCCCAATAATTATTTTCATCTATAATTACTCCATATTTTCCAGTTAAATCAACTGGGCCAATTATTTCTAAAATATCTCCCAAAATATCAGGGGTAATACTAATAACCCCATCAACACTAGATCCACCACTTTTTTCATAAAACCACATCAAATTTTTAGCTGACATTCTCCAATCTGGCCACCAATTAGCATCCCAAAAATACCAAATTGATTTAACTAAGTGAAGTGGTTTAGGGGCTTCCATTAAAACTTTCAAACCCCCCTCAGTATCATAAGAACCTCCAGCCGGAATTTCAATATTTATTATTTTCCCCTTTTTTAAATCTACAATAGCATAACTACCAATAAAGCCCCCCGTCGCCCTAATCTCAGCATTATTTTGAAAAACTATTAAATATCTTTTATCAGAATCAATTCCTAAAAAATCTTTAATGCCTGGAATTATTTTCAAAAAACTATTAAAATTATTTTCCAAAACGATAGCCTTCTCTCTAATATCTATAAATTGATCTTGGTATTCTTCGGGTATAGAGGATATTTTTATTCTTTTTAAATATTTATTAATTTTTTCAATATCATCCCCAGTTTCTTTGCTATAAAAATAAAAATTGGAAAAATAATCTTCATCATCTTCATTGTTTGAATCAGACAAAGACTTCATCAAAGCATCAATTGCTAAACTAAAATTATCTCCAGCCGAAGAAATATATAAACCTATCTTGGCAATATCCTTAGACTCTGAGGCTAATTTTAATTTATCATCCTTAGAAAAAGAAGCCAAAAAAATAATAAATTCATCAATTTTATTTAACTCTTGATTTATTAATAAAAATTTTTCTCCAGCTTGAAAAAAATTTTCTTGAGCTGAACTTAGATTTAATTGAGAAAATCCCAAAGTAGCATCATTTAAATTAGATAGGGCCTCAAAAGAATAATTCATTAAATTATTTTGAGTTTTTTCTTCTGATACTAATTTATAATAGCTAAATAATTTAAAAGGAATGATTAATAAAAAAAGCAATAAAACAAAATACCAAATAGATCTTTTAGGGGGATGAGAATAAACTCGACCAATACTAAAATTTATTATTGGGATATTTTTTGCCTTAGAAACAATTTTTTTTTCTTGATTTATTTCTTTTTTTATTTTTTTTTCAACCTTCTTTTTTGTTTTTCTATTAATTTTTAAAAAAATCTTTAAAATTCTTTTAAAAAATTTTAAAATATCCTTAAACCAGTCTACAAAAAAAACAATAATAGCCCTGACTATTTTATAAATAAATAATAAAATTGGATAAAAACTAGTTTTTTTAAATTTATAAAAATTAAAAGGAAGTTTAAAAGAAATTTTTTTTCTTTTTAAAAAATCACTAGAACTATTAACGCTCCCAAGATTAATTTTGGGTTTATTTTTTTCTACTCTTTTTTCTTTTTTATTATTTCTTAAATCAACCACAAAACTAGATTGCCGATCATCCTGTAAGATATCAATTTTATGTTTTTTTATTTTCATATTTAATTACTGTAAATAAATTTTCCAAGTAGCAAAAGCACAATCCCACCAATTATATTTTTTACATTGTTCTCGACCCTTTTCAATCATTTTAGATCTTAAATCATCATTAGATAAGATTAAATTAAGTTTATCAAAAAAATCAACCTTATTCCGTGGATCAAAAAAAATAGCTGAATCCCCTAATATTTCTGGCATACTTCCAGCCTTGGAACTCAAAACTGGGCAACCCTTAGCCATAGCCTCAAGCGGTGGCAAACCAAAGCCTTCATACAATGATGGAAAAACATAAACTAAAGCCCTTTTATAAAAAATCTCTAATTTATCATCGGGGACATATCCAGTAAATATTACCGGATTAATCTCTTCGGAAGAAAAAACATCTTTAGCTAAATCTTTTAGAACCTTATAAAAATAATCTTCCTTGCCAACCAAAACCAATCTTAATTCATTATTTCTTTGATAAATTTCTAAAAAATTTTTTATTAAAAAATCTAAATTTTTATGGGGATAGGCATTTCCGACATAAAGAAGAAAGGGCTTTTCAATATCATAATCTTTTAATACTTCACTATTGTTAAGCTTAGCTACAAACAAAGAATCCATTCCCCTGGCCAAATTTGCCACCCCCTCATAAATAACTTCTATTTTTTTAGGTTTAATTTTAAATTGTTCAATAATGTCATTCTTAGTAAAATTAGAAACAGTAATAACCTTAGAAGATTTATTTAAAGCCCTCCTTATAATAATCCTATAGAATAAATCTTTTAAATAATAAATAAAAGGACTTAAGGTGGTTGCTCTAGTCGTTTTAAATTTAGTTAAAATTAAATCATGAATGGTTACAACAAATTTAATTGGAACAAAAAAAGGAACATTAAAGTGACAAAAATGAATTAAATCTAATTTTTCTCGCCAAATATAAAAAGGCATTAATAATTGCTCCCTTAATGTATACCAACGAACCTCGGTTAAAACTTTTTTAGCGTTAGGATAATTATCAATAACCAATTCATCAAAATTATCTCTTCTTAAAAAAATAACATAATTATTATCAGGATCTAATTTTAAAATATTATCAACTATTTCCTGGGTGTAGCGCCCCAAGCCCTTCCCTATTGGGCCATAAAAACGAGCATCAATGCCTATTGTTTTTTTATTTTTATTATTCATTTATTTTTTATCCAAAAGGTAAATTGGCTGGAGGAGTTTTTTTAACTGACCCGGTTTTTATTTCTGTCTCTTTTACTTCCTGGGGAGCCATAAATTGATCGGTCTGATCCTTGGAGTCATTATCTTTATCTTTATTATTATTTTTAGCTTTAGAGGAAAAATCTCCCTGCAATAACTCCTCTTTTAATAACTCAGCATCAACCTTTATGGAGTCATCCAAAACCAAATTTGCTGGTGGCTTATATCTCTTAGAGGCTGTCTTTTGAATTAACGGAGCATTGGCTGTGGCCTCTATTGGGAAATGCCAAATAGTGGCTAATTCTTCAATATTTAACAAATATGGAGTACAACCAGCCCAATCATCCCTATTTATATAATTAGTTATTATATTATTTTTCTTTTTAATTAACCGATTACTCTTGTTAAAATAAACTGTTTTGGTGGCTGTTCTTTTTAAATCAGGTTTAAAGCTATTTAAATCTAAGGCAGAAAATTGCTTAATATAACCAACAAAACCATTGACCACCTTAGCTTTATTCATAACTTCTTTTTTAGCCAAATAAACAACTCTAATTTTACAAAGAAAACCAAGTTTTGAAGATTTATTTTCAATTGATTCTATCTTTTTTTTCTGTTTCGGAGTTAATTCCATCATTGATAATTTTTTAAAATCATCTTTATCATTACTTTTTACATCCCCCCAAAGAGAATAAATAGTTTCACTTAAATCAGAAATTATTTCTACCAATCCGTCAATAATTTTATTTAAAAAACTAGTCTTTGGTTTTTTACCTAAAATTTTATCAATCTCGCCCTGACCATCATCAACCCAATCAAAGCCAGTTGGAATAACTATAATTTGATACATTAAATTTTCCCCCCTACGAAGACTACTGGAAAGTTCCATTAATTCAGCCATAGGATCCCTAAAAACTGTTTCATCGGGACCAAAGCGATGTTCGAACTCCTGATAAGTTTTAATGGGATACATATAATGAGCAGATTGAATAAATTCTGAGCCCCAAATATCATATTCATCATCTGGAAATTTTTTAGGAAAATTCTCACAATAATCATCTACTTCAATAATTTCAGCGTCCGGGTATTGCGAATAAACAGCTGACTCTACTAAATTTCTAAATTGAATTGGAGTTCTAATTATAAATTGAGTATACCCCTCTAAGCTAACTATTTCAAAACTAAAAGATAATTGAAATTCTCCGCCAAACCATTTATCAAAAAAATTTTGAGTACCGTGAGCCCCACCCAAATAAGCAAATAAATTTTCAACTGCTAAAGGAGATTGGATATTCCCCTTTGGTATATCAATAGCCAAAAAAATAAACTTATTACCAGCCGACCACTTACCTCTAATATAACTCAACCACAAAACTCGAGCAGCCAATAAAAACATAATACCAAAAATAATCCAACCAAAATTAGCCAGAAAACGCCAAAGCATAATATCTGGTGGTAGATTAAAAAATTCTTGAACTGGAGTAAAATCTATAAAAATATCCATAAAAAAATAATAAATTTATATAATATATTTTAACATAATTTTTTAGCAAAATCAAAAAAAATATCGTTATAGTTAATATAACGATATAATTAAATATTTGAAAATATTAAAATATTTTTAACTATTATTTTTGCCATTCTTTTAAGGCATAGATACCTCTGTCAACTAATATATACCTATCGTCTAATATTAATTCATTGTGAACCGATCCAGAACTAATTTTTTTATGATCAAAACCAACTTCGTTTATTTTTTTAGCAATATCAGAAAAATGTAAAGGATTATTCTCATTTTTTAAAATTAAATAAATTTTATCAGCTATTCTTTTTGGTTTAACCTCTGGCCAATCCTCACTACCCCAAGCTCCGAACCTATTAGCCTTAACACCTTTGACCGCCTGCATTAAAGAATAGAGAGGCTTATTTCTGTTAATAATATCAGCCCATTCCGGAAAAATCTCATCTTTAAAAATATCTTTTAAATTTAATTCATTTTTAGATAACATCTTTTCTTTGTAGGAGGAAAATGAGCCCAAACCTTTTAAAACCTCTACTAATTCCTCAAAATGTAAAGTTTTTTTAACTCCATCCAATCTCTCTTTTAATTCTTCAACTAAGTTTTCTAAATAATCAATAGCCTCGTCCTTCAATTTAAAGAAAGTGTTAAATTTATCAGATTTATCAACTTTCTCAATTTCTTCATTCAGCAATTCTGATAAAATAAACTCTAAATAATTTTTATAAATATTTTTATCATAATTTAAATTTTTATCCATTTTATAAGATAAGACAGCCAAAATATCTAGTAAAAATTCCTTTTCCATGATTCCACCATGTTCTTCCAATAACTTGCTGACGGCTACTTTAACAGACTCAACATGATTATTTAAATCGTCTATTTTTTTTATTTTTTTAAGACTAGCTCTTTCAATTTGCCTAACCCTCTCTCTAGTTAAATTATGTAATTTACCTATTTCTTCCAAAGTTTGGCGCCCTTCGTCCTTTAAAGCAAAACGACGAGATAAAATATCCCTTTCCCTATCTTGCAATTCATTAAAAAGGCTATCAACAATTTCAACAGCATTGAGCCTAATTAACTCCTTATTTTTTTGTTCTCTTAACAGTGTTTTCAGTAAATTTTCCATATATAAAAATATTAAATACTAATATAGCTATTTAAACATATTTTAATTAATAAGTCAAGCCCTTCATAAAGCCTTCTATTTTTTTAATATTTTCAGGATTAGTCGATAAATATTGATGTTTTTCGTCTATCTTTAAACGAATTTCTTTAAATTTTCTAATTTGTTTTTTTTCAAAGATTAGGCCATAAAAAATGATTTTTAAAAATCTTATTAAAGTCAAAAACCTAGTCTTATAAGAAAAACGAATTTTTCTTATTTTATATAAAATAATTAATTGATTTAAAAACGATCGACTTCGAGAAATGTCCCTATTTTTAAAAGATATTAAATTTAAATATTTATTTTTAGATAAAGTTCTGTCATGATACATAATAGCCCGAGGCACAAAAAATATTTTTGCTCCTAAAATTTGGAGACGATAAGAAAGATCAATATCCTCTTTGTACATAAACATTAGTTCGTCAAAAAATTCCAAATATTCTTTATTATAAGCGACCTTAACCAATTCTCTTAAATTTAGTAAAGCCCCTGCACCAGTAAACCCAAAGACTTCTTTAATATCCTTGTTATTGCCGAAGTCTTCCTTGCCCTGATTAATATCAAAAAAATAATGAGATCTGTTTAGGCTGACTCCACAACTATCAATAATGTTAGTCTTTTTATTATTCTTAAAGTCCCAATATAATATTTTAGGAGCTAAAACAGCGACGTCTTTTTTATTATTAAAAGCAAAAAGAATCTCTTTAATAAAATTTACATCCAACAAGACATCGGGATTGAGCATTAATAAGAGATTATTCCCCTCTTTGAGTGACAAATTAATTATCTTATTATAAGCTTTGGCAAATCCTAAATTATTTTCTTCTCTAAAAATTTTGTAATTATTTTTTGAACCAAAATAATCTAACAAATAATCATAATTATTACAATAATCATGACTACTATTGTCAACTACAAAAAATTTAAAACTTAAGTCAGACAAATGCTTCTTAGCTTCATCCATGGATTTTTCTAAGCTATCAATAAAAAATTTTAAATATTTATAGGTTGACTGATTGTAAGTTATAAAACCAATGCTTATTTTCATTTTTTAATTATATTAATCTATGTTATTCTAAAAAAATTTATTACTAATTAAATAATCTGTCGGAAACATTGAGTTAAGAATCCAATAAGGTTTCTTGATATTATGATAGAAAAGGCAGTCAATTAAAAAATATAAAATCATCTAGCCATCTCTTATATCAATTTCAACAATTTCAAACTTTTTAAAACATCTCTTGCCCGAATCATATTTTAATTCTTTTTTTTACTATATAATTTTTATTTTATAACCGATATATAATTCTTTAGCATAAAAATAGTATCGGATTTCAAATGATTTCTAACCCACATTTTTTCTTTTTCGCCATCAATAAGCTCTCCTAAACCCTGAAGCATTTGGTTGTCTTTAAATTTTTCAACAAAGTCCACACAATCCGCCAAGTATTCTTTTGTTGTTTTGCCAGTTCTTTCTTTAATCACTTCAACATTAATATCCCAATTATTTTTAGCAAAATAATAAATATCATAAACATCCCGCATAGCAGTTTCAGCTCGAAGAGTTAAGGCTGATAACTTACTGGCGAATAGATAATCTTTTTTAGCAACAAGCATAGAAATACCAAGATACTCTTTTATCTCATAATAATCCTTAATATTTTTCACCAACTTTCTAATATTGATTTCAACTTTGATATTGTGATCATCGTCGCCATAAGAAATTAAGGCAAAAACTGTAAATCTTTTTATGTGCCGATCTTTTATCTCCCCATATTTACTTAAAATGCTGACAATTTTTTCAAAGACCAGTCTTTGATTTTCCTCGGTGACTACTAATAAATCAAAATCCAAATCTACTGAAAATCTTGGTAGATTATAAAAGAAATAAGCACAAGTACCGCCCTTGAATCCTAAAAGTGGGGCTATAGAAATATCGGAATAAATATCTTTCAGAATTTGTCCCATTATCAATTGATGTTTTTCTCTATTGAGCATAATTTTTTTGATATTTAACCAAGCGTTTTACTAATTGCTTGTTATTATAAATTTTTACCATCTCAACACATTTTTCCCAATTAATTGATTTTAAATTATCAAAGTAGTAATCAGGGAACAAATAAATCATATCTAAAAATGCTCTTTCAGTTGTAGCAATACTGTAATTATCTTTATTTACAATTCCGGTTGGATTAAAAAGCACCTCATCTTTTAATTTTCTAAATATAAAAATTGATTTATCTATCTTTTTTGTTAACGCATACGGACCAGCAATAAAAATAGCATCATAATGTTGGAAAATAACACCAGCTTCTCGGAGTACAGTTTCAAAACTTATATAAGAGGGGGTATAGATACTAGTCGCCAACTCCTTTACATTGAAATCTTTATTTTTGGCAAGGACCCCTCGGGTTAGTCTGATCAACAATTTTTTTTTTACATAGTAGGCCGTTTTAGCATATAGGCTTTGTTCGTTATTAATTTGCCAAATCAAAGCCAAATCTTTATTAGTTAAAATCGTCTTAGGAGATTGATATAATTTTGCGATTAAATTATCCATATCTAGTTTATCAAATGGAACTTATAAATTATCATAGTTCCATTGTATATTATTGATAAATATAAGTCAAATAAATGTATTAGTCCTCATTGTTTTTAAAAAAATATTTTTAATTAAATAATCTGTCGAAGGCATTAAGTTAAAAAGTCTCTTAATATTATACCAAATAAGTCAATTAATTAACAAGTCAAAAAATCATCTAGGAAGTTATATATTTTTATAACTCCATTTTGTCGTATTTTTAGAGTTATGTAGAATTATAACTCCATTTTCATAATATTTTGGAGTATTATTGAGGTGACCAATTTTTAAGTACAAAAAATCCCCTAATTTTAGGAGATTTTTTGATATATTATAGAAATAATAATTATTATCTTTTTGACCACTGAGGAGCTTTACGAGCTTTTTTAAGTCCCGGTTTCTTTCTCTCTTTTTGTCTTGGGTCTCTAGTTATATATCCGCTAGTTTTTAAAATAGTTTTAAATTCTGGATCATATTTAACTAAAGCTCTAGCAATACCATGCCTGATAGCGTCTAGCTGACCCAATGTTCCACCTCCTTTAACAATAATAGAAAAATTAAAATCCTTAGCCTTGGAAACAAGTTTCAAGGGCTGTAAAACAATATTTAAGTTTTCCTCTTTTTTGAAATAATCAAGACCAGGCTGATCATTAACAATAATCTCACCCTCACCCTTTTCATACATCCTAACTTGAGCCACGGATGTTTTGCGACGACCAATAGCCTTAATATATTTACCAGAAATATTTATCTTAACTTTTTTTTCTTTAACCGGAGAGTCCTTTTCAACACTTTTCTTTTCAGGGCTTTTTTTAGCTGATTCTTTTTTGACTGAAGTAGTCTTTTTAGTTTTTTTAATATCGCTCATTTTATTTAAAAATTAATGAATAACTAATATAATAAATTATCTAACAATTAATCTCTTCATAAGATCATTTCTCATTCTAGTAGGAGACAACATATCACGAACAGCTCTTCGCAAAATATCTCCCGGGTCAGAAACAAAAACATCCTTCATTTTCTTTTCTTTTAAACCACCTAAGTAACCTGAATAACTAAAATATTTTTTTTGATCTAATTTTTTTCCAGTAAACTTAACTTTTTTAATATTTATAACCTCGACAATATCACCCAAATCTAAATGAGGTTGAAATTCTGGTTTAGTTTTTCCTCTTAAAATATTAGCTGCTTGAGTAGCTATTCTACCAATAGATTGGCCTTCGGCATCAATTTTATGTATCTTTCTTTCCATATTTTTTATAATTTATTTTTAAACTATTTATACTAATTCGATTTGTACCATTTCAGCTCCATCGCCCTGGCGATTACCAATCCTTATAATACGACAATACCCTCCAGGTCTATCCTTATATTTATCAGCCAAAACTTCCATAGCTTTATTCACAGCCTTAGGTTGTAAGATTATTTTTAATAAATTTCTCCTAGACGCTAAATCACCCTTTTTGGCAATTGTTATAATTTTTTCAACTAAGGGTTTAACTACTTTAGCTTTTGCTTTAGAAGTTTTAACTTTTTCATAAATAATTATGCTAGAAGCTAAATTTCTAAGCATTAATTCTCGAGCCTCTTTAGTTCTATCTAATGTTTTAACTTTATTCTTGTGTCTCATATTATTAATTAAAAAATTATTATTTTGTTTTTTTTGTTTTAGCTACTTTTTCTGAGGTTTTTTTAGACTTAGTTAAACTTTTTTCTTTTACTGCCTTAACTTCCCCGTCTTCTTCTTTTTTATTTGAAACTTCCTTAGCCTCATTTTTAACACCTAATAAAGCATTAAACTGATTAACTAAAATATTTACTGACTCATTAAAAGCCTCTTCGATTGAGATAGTGCCATCGGTTTTAACTTCTAAAACTAACTTATCCCAATTAGTCATTTTACCAACACGAACATTCTCAACTTTATAATTAACTCCAAAAATTGGAGAAAAAACTGAGTCAATTTCCATATAATCAACTTCCTTGCTTTCTTTTTTATTTTTTTCAGCCACAGAGTATCCCATACCACTAGAAACATAAATCTCCATACTTAAATTTCCAGTAGTGTCGGTAATGTTTGCTAATAATAAATCTGAATTAATTATCTCAACTAAGCTATTTTTCTTAATATCTTTAGCAGTCACCTGCTTTTTGCCTTGAACATTTAACTCTAACTTAATAACTTCGTCTGTCTCTGTCAAAATCTTTAATCTTAATTGTTTTAAATTTAAAATAATATCAATAACATCCTCTTTTATTCCTGGCATCGCCATAAATTCATGTTTAGCTCCCTTAATCTTAACGCCCACTACAGCAGCTCCAGGCAAAGAAGACAATAATACTCTACGCAAAGAATTGCCAATAGTGTTTCCGTATCCGGGAAATAAAGGTTCGATAATAATTGAGCCTTCATTACTATTAACGCCCTCTTTAAACTCAATTTTTTTTGGTAAAGCAATTTTTTCCATATTATTTTTTAAAATTAATAAAAATTATTTTGAGTAGAACTCAATAATCATGTGAGTTTTAATATTTGAAGGGATGTCCTGTTGCTTTGGTTCATGCAAAACCTTTAAAGACAATTCTTTAGCATCAACCGCTAACCAACTTTTTTGCTCTGGAGATAAATTTTTTAACTTTTCAGGTAAATCTCTAAAATATTTATTTTTTTGACAACTCTTTTTAACTTTTATAACCTGACCAATCTTAACTTGGTAGGAAGGGATATTAACTTTTCTATCATTAACAGTAATATGACCATGATTAACTATTTGTCTAGCCTGAGTTCTAGAAGATCCTATACCAGATCTATAAATAACATTATCCAAGCGCATTTCCAAGGCTTTTAAAAAATTATTTCCAATATCACCACTCTTATTTTGAACTTTATCAAAAGTTAACTTAAACTGATCCTCACTTAATCCGTACATTTTTCTAGTCTTTTGTTTTTCATTTAATTGCAAACCGTAATCACTAGACCTTTTTTTACCTTTAGGTCCATGAAATCCTGGAGGATAATTTCTTTTTACCATAGCACATTTCGGAGAAGAGCATCTTTCACCTTTTAAAAATAATTTTTCTCCAATGCGTCGGCATTGTTTACATTTTGAATCTAAATTTTTTCCCATATTTATATTATTTATATTTGATTAATTAAACTCGACGTGGTTTTTTTGGACGACAACCATTATGAGGAACTGAAGTAGTATCCTTAATAGTAGAAATCTCCAAGCCATTGGCATTTAAAGCTCTAATAGCAGCCTCCCTGCCGGTACCAATACCTGAAACAAAAACCCTAACCTCCTCTAATCCATATTCTTCTTTAGCTTTAAGAACGGCAATTTTAGCAATAATTTGAGCAGCGTAAGGAGTAGCTTTTTTAGCTCCTTTAAACCCAGCGACACCAGCACTGGCCCAAGAAATAACATTACCAGTTTTATCAGTTAGAGAAATTATAGTATTGTTATAAGTTGCGCTAATATAAGCGTTGCCAGACTTTACTTTTATATTTTCCTTCTTCTTTTTTTTCTTAATCAACTTCTTTTTACTTCTGGCCTGTTTATTCTTTTCTAATTTTTGTTTTATTTCTTCAGGCAAATCTTCGGTTTCATTTTTATTTTCAGATTTTAAATCCTCATCATCAGAAAATAAATCATCTCCAGAAAATAAATCCTCATCTTCAATTTTTGTTTCTAAATTTTCTGAAGAATCAACTTCTGGTGCTATTTTTTTTTCCTTATTATCTTTTTTTTCTTCGGTCATATTTTATTTATTATTTGATATATATTAAAATTTAAAAATAAATTAAGTCTTCTGACTACCAGCATTACTTTTACCAGAGCCCATAGTAGACCTCTTATTACCTCTAACTGTTCGACTATTAGTCTTAGTTCTTTGTCCATGAACTGGTAAATGCTTGGTATGACAAATACCAACTCTAGAACCAACTTCCTTGAGTCTTTTAATATTACTAGCAACTTCTCTACGCAAATCACCTTCAGTTAAAAATTTTTTTTCAATAATATCACGTAAATTATTAACTTCAACCTCTTTTAAGTCCTTAACCCTAATAGAAGGATCAATATTGGCCATCTTTAAAATATCTTTAGAAAATTTTGGCCCAATTCCATAAATATAGGTTAAGGCCACTTCAACTCTTTTGTCATTAGGAATTGTTATTCCAGAAATTCTTACTGCCATAATTTTATTTTATATCTTAATTTAAAAAAATAAACAACTAACCCTGACGCTGTTTGTGCTTAGGATTTTTACAAATTACATAAACTCGCCCCTTACGACGAACTATTTTACAATCTTTACAGATTTTTTTTGCGCTAGCTCTAACTTTCATAAATATTTGAAACAGTTAAAAAAATATTTTAATCTGCTTTTCTTAATTACCAAATAAAAAATTTTATCAAAATAAGGATGACTAGAGACGAAAAACTATTCTACCCTTGCTTAGATCATAGGGACTCATTTGAACCCTGACCTTATCACCTGGTAATAACCTAATTTTATTCATTCTCATCTTGCCAGATAAATGACCTAATATCTCATGACCATTCTCTAATTTTATTTTAAAATTAGCTGCTGGCATCATCTCTAAAATCTCTCCCTTTAATTCAATGAAATCTTTAGAATCTATTATTGGATTATTTTGATTGTCCATTAACACAAAAAATCTTGACAAAGAAAACTTCTCTATCAAAATCCCTTAAAAATACAAAAATTAATATTTTTAAAATATTTATAAAGCAATTATATATTTATTTATTATTATTGTCAAGAGGTATTAAAATAGCTTTAATTCTTCTAACGCCAGAGCTAGAGCTCTCTTCTTTTTGTATCTTAAAAATACCTAAATTTTTTAAACTATCTACGTGAGGACCTCCGCAGATCTCCTTAGAGAAATCTCCCACAGTATATACCTTAACTCTTTCTCCATATTTTGATTCGAATACTCCAGTAGCTCCAGCCTTTTTAGCTTCTTCTATGGCCATTTCCTCGCAATTAACTTGATAATCCTTAGAAATGACATTATTAACCATATCTTCAACCTCTTTTTTTTGCTCTTCGGTCATTTTCTCAGGATGAGAAAAATCAAAGCGCAATCTTTCGGCTGTAATATTACTTCCTCGCTGTTCAACATGGGAGCCCAAAACCCTTCTTAAAGATTCTAACAATAAATGAGCTGCTGTATGTAATTTAATGGTAGCTTCGCTTTGATCAGCTAGTCCTCCCTTAAATTTTCCAGCTGAAGCGGTGCGTGACAAATCTTGATGTTTTTCTAAATACTCTTCAAAACCACTTTCGTCCAGAACAAAACCTCTTTCTTCGGCCAATTCTTTAATAAGCTCTTTTGGAAATCCATAACTTTGATACAAATCAAAGGCGTCCTTCCCTCTTATAATCGGATTAACCATATTAACTGATTGATTAGGGTTTTTTGTTTTTGCCGCTATCGGATTAATATTTTTTTCACTTAACACATTCATAAAAAGTTTTTCTGCTTTTTTTAAGCCCTCCTCTAAGGTTCTTTTAAACTTCTCCGTTTCTTTTAAAATTTCACTTGAAACAAAGCTAAAATTATTTTTTATCTCTGGATAAACATAGATATAATCACTTGCGACAATAGAAGCGAGACAAGACAGCCAAGTATGGTCAGATTTACTAATTCCTATTTTTTCACCTCTAACTATAGCCCTTCTAATTAATCTTCTAGCAACATAACCTTGGTCATTATTAGAAGGAGCAATGCCGCGTGAATCACCTATTATAAAAGTTACGGCTTTAATATGATCAGCAATAATACGCATCGCACGAGTTGTTTCGATGTCTTCACCATATTTTTTACCACTTAGATCTTCAATCTTATTAATAAGATTAATAAAAACATCAATTTTGTAGTTATCATCAAAGCCATTTAAAATTGCTACAACTCTCTCCAAACCAAGACCAGTGTCAACATTTTTTTGAACCAAAGGCTCAAAAAATCCTTCAATATTTTTGTTATACTGCATAAAAACATTATTCCAAATTTCTACCCACAAATCATTATCATCATTAAAACTCTTAGGGGTCTTTTCTGGTTTACCAACCCAGTAAAAAATTTCTGTATCTGGCCCGCAGGGCCCAATTGTTCCTGCTGGACCCCACCAATTATTTTTCTTGGGTAATTTGGCAATCCTTTCTATTGGAAGCCCATTTTCTCTAAAAATTTTAACCCACAAAGAGTAGGCCTCCTCGTCAAAAGGAGCATCTTCATCACCTTCGAAAACAGAAACCGCTATTCTATTCATATCGAGACCAAGTTGTTCTGAGGAAGTCAAAAATTCCCAACTATAAGCAATAGAGTCTTTTTTAAAATAGTTTCCCAAAGACCAATTTCCCATCATTTCAAAAAAAGTATGATGAGTTGTATCGCCCACTTCTTCAATATCACCAGTACGAATACATTTTTGAGCATTAACTAGTTTTGTACCAGCCGGATGTTTTTCGCCAAGTAAATATGGTACAAGCGGATGCATGCCAGCAGTTGTGAATAAAACAGTCGGATCATTTTCCGGAATCAACGAAGCGCTAGAGATTACACTATGCCCCTTGCTCTTAAAAAAATCTAAATATTTTTGTCGTATTTCTCTAGTAGTCATAAAAATAAAATAAGTTTATAAAATATTAACCTCTTCCTCAAGTTCAATTTTAAAATTATCTCTAACCTCTAGCTTAATCTGTTTAACTAACTCTAAAACATCTTTTTGAGTCGCCCCCCCATGATTTACAATTATTAAAGCTTGATTCTCATAAACGCCCACTGCACCAAATCTTCTTCCTTTAAAACCACATTTTTCAATTAGCCAGCCAGCTGGAATTTTTATCTCACCATTATTTACAAAATATTTTAAATCGGAATATTGATTTTTTAATTCTTCAAATAAATCAGTTTTTATAATAGGATTTTTAAAAAAAGAACCAGCGCTGGGCAAAATAGCTGGATTAGGTAATTTTTTATCCCTAATTTCCCTAATAATTTCAGTTAATTGTTTTAAATTTGGTTTAACTATATTTCTTTCATTTAAAGTTTTTTGAATATCTGGATAATCTAATTTTAATTCCCCTTCTCTCTTTAATTTAACCTCCACCCAAAGAATAAAATACTTCCCCTTTAATTCATTCTTAAAAACACTATCTCGATAGCCGAATCGACAATCTCTTAAATTAAAATATTCTTCTTTACCAGTCTCTAAATTAATTGCTGCTAAATTATAAAAAACATCTTTTAATTCTACTCCATAAGCTCCGATGTTTTGTACTGGAGAAGCTCCCACTGTTCCTGGAATATAAAAAGTATTTTCTAGCCCATATAGATTTTTTTCAATAGCAAAATAAACTAATTTTGACCATAGTTCCCCGCTATGAGAGCGAACAATAACCTCTTGCTCATTTTCTGAAATAATTTCCAGGCCCTTTATTTCATTTTTTAAAACTAGGCCAGAAAAACCTTGGTCAGAAAATAGAACATTGGAACCACTTCCTAAAACTAATATATCTTTTCCATTTTTATTAGCCCAAGCCAAGGCCTCTAATAATTCGACTTTATTTTCAATCACCGCAAAGAAATCAGCCTGACCTCCAATTTTAAAAGTTGAATAATTATCTAGTTTTATATTTTTTATAATTTTCATTTTTAAAAAATAATATTTTATTAGGATTTTATATTAAGCCAATTATAAGCAATCTTAAAAACATCTCCAGCCCCTAAAAACAAAACAACATCTCCAGGGCCAACCTTGCTTTTTAATTCTTTCTCGGCCACCTTTATATCTTTAAAATAAGCTACCTTTTGTTTAATATCTAAATTTTTATTATATTGCCTAATTTTTTTTATTAAATCAAGACTAGAAATATTATCCTTCTTTTCTCGAGCTGAGGAGTATATTTCTATTAAATATAAGTCATCACTTAAAACAAAGCTCTCAGAAAAATCATCTAGCAAGAATTTAGTGCGACTAAAAGTATGGGGATGAAAAACAGTAATAATTTTTTTATCTGGATATTTTTGTTTAACAGCCTCCAAAGAAGCCTTGATTTCACTAGGATGATGAGCATAATCATCTATAATAATAGCTCCATTATAACTACCTAAGACATCAAATCTTCTAGCCGCTCCAGTGAAAGAAGCTAAGTTCTTTTTTATTTTTTCAACTGAAACACCCAATTCTAAGGAGGAGCTAACTACCGCTAAAGCATTCAAAATATTATGACGACCTGGTAAAAAAATCTTAAATTCTCCTACCATTTTTTTCCCACAAAAAAGATCAAAAAATTGATAACCATTTTTAACTTGGCAATTTTTAGCTTGATATTTTTTTTTATATTTAATCTTTTTATTTAAAACTGGCTTATCGATATAATAACCAATAATTCTACCTGAACATTTTTGTAAAATCTGTGAAGATTTTTTATCTTCCATATTAGTAATTAAAAAACCTGACCCAGGAATCTTTTTAATAAATTCGGAAAAAACTTTAATATAGCCCTGATCATTTTTAAAATAATCAGGGTGATCAAAATCAATATTATTTAAAATAATAGCTTTAGGATTAAAATATTTTAATTTATTTTGGTATTCATCTGATTCTACTAAAAAATATTTAGATTTTCCCACTAAGGCACTGCCCTTAAATTGTTTGACGTAAGAACCCGTTAAAACATTGGGTGATATTTTACTTTTATGCAAAACGTAACCCAACCAAGAAGTAACCGTTGTTTTGCCATGACTACCACAAACTGAAATCCCAAAATAATCATCAAATAAAAATCCTAAGGCTTCAGCATAAGAATAGGTTGGGATATTTTTATCTTCAAAATACTTCATTTCAATATTATTTT
The DNA here is from genome assembly GCA_964567645.1 of uncultured Gammaproteobacteria bacterium. GTDB lineage: Bacteria > Patescibacteriota > Patescibacteriia > Patescibacteriales > UBA12465. The sequence continues at coordinate 7,519 of CAZMNE010000007.1, read as the reverse complement.
CTAAAGCAAAAGCCGAAGAATGAATAATTATATCAATTTTTTCAGGAAAACCTTTCAAAGAAAATCCTTGCTTAACCTTGATTTTAGAGTTAGACAAGGTTTTATCAGTTGGAAAAATGTCAGAAACATCTGACCCACTAACTATAGCACCTCGCCCCTTAAGAAATTGAGCTAACATAGCCATCCCCACCCCTTTAATGCCAATCATATATATGTTTTTTTTATTGCCAAAATTCATATTTTTAGTGTCATCTTGCTTTACAGTAAAATAATTATATCATATAATAAAAATATAGTAAAAATATTTATAAAAAAATAATTAGGGGGCAAAAAACATTGACAAAAATCATTAAAAATGTTAATATACAATAAGGTTTAATAATAAACTAATAAATAATATGGAAGAAATAAAACAACAAAAAATATCTGAAAAAATTGAAAAAGATACTAAAATTGTAGCCGAAGATACTTTAGTCCAAAAAGCTAAGGGAGATAAATTGGATCAAAAAATAATTGGAAAACTTAATTTTAGAGAAGCAACTACCGAAGAAAAAGAAAAATTAAACAATAGGGTTCCAGCTCCACAAAAAGAAGCTCTTAAAGTATGTGCTAAAATTTTTAACAAAGAGTGTCTTTATCCCTGGTACACAATTGGCTCTATTGCTTTTTTAATTAATGCCAATGAGAGTAAAAAACAGCCAGATGATATTGATATAATATTTCACGAAAAAGATTTTTCAAAAATAAAAGAAGAATTTACTAAACTAGGATTTGAAAGCGGCATAGCTCAAAATACTGGATGTCCATATGTTAAGGGTAAAATAAAAGTTTTGACCAAAAACGAACAAGGAATAGAAGAAACTAAGGAAATTGAAATGGAGGCTTTCGGGCAAAAAACCAGTACACCAAACGGCTTAATTAATCCCGGAGCAATTAATACTAATTACAATATTGTCAAAAATTCTCTTTCAGAAAATAATTTAGAAAACTTTAATATTTTAGATAGAGAGGGCCAAATAGAATTATATTTTAAAAACTTAGCCGAAGAAATTAAATATTTTAATTTTGAAGCCTCTTTAGATGGATATGAAAAACTTGGCGAAAAATATTATTCTCAAGATAAAGCTGGAAAATTTATTAATCGCCTAGCCAATCTTTTTGAATTAAACAATAATAATGCTAAAGAAATTATTTTTAAAGCTGGCAGAATCAGTGCCAATGATTTAGAAAAAAGAAAATTATTAAAAGAGTTTTTAAATATATCTAATAGTTTTTCAGAGAATATCAAATTAGGAGATTTTGATAATTTTAAAAATGACACTCAAGAGGGACAGATAATTGAAAAAAAAGTTTTAGAAGTTTTAGACAATGAAGATATCCAAGACTCTGTAGAAAAACTAAAAAAGACAATCACCTCAGAAATTAAAAATCTAATAAATACCTATAAAGAAATTAAAGAAGAATTAGAAATTTCCGAAAAAAATATTGAATTTCAAAAAAGTTTCTGCAATAAAATTGACACCATAATCGAAGAAAAAGAAAAAATCGCTAAAATTCTTTTAAGCGACTATAAAAACATTGACATTTCTAAAAATAATTATAAAAATTTAGCTCCTTATATTTTTTCAGTAAAATTTATTCAAAATTATTTACAACCTTTTACCGAAAAAATAGAAAAATTAAAGAAAGAATCGGCCAAAGAATTAGCTAAGGAATTATCGGTCTAATAAAAATTATTTAATTATCTTCTCAATAATGGCAATCATTTCTTGGTTGCCATTTTTGATTACTTGAGAAATATTTTGAGCTAATTTATTTTTTAAATTATCGTCAACTAAAACCTCTTTTACCTTTTTAACAAAATCACCAGGAATAATATTTTTCTCTGACAAAACAATAGCCGCCCCCTTATTCAAAAATTCAAGAGCATTAAACTCTTGGTGAGAGTCAGGCATAGGAACAAGAATGCTCGGTTTAGACAAGAAAGATAACTCTGTCAAAGTAGCTAAACCACAACGAGAAATTACTAAATCAGATAACGACATTAATGCCAATAAATCTTGATGATAAACAAACTCAATCTTTAAATAATTATCATGATTAAAATTATTTTCTATATCGCGCAAAGAAGATCCTACCACATGAATAATTCTAGAAAATTTTAATAAATCCTTCAAAGAATCTTTTATTAATTTATTCAAGAAAAAAGAACCCGTTCCTCCACCCAAAACTAATAATAAGGGCAAGGAAGAATCTTTTATTTTATATTTATCTAAAACCTCGTTGCCAGGTAAATTTAATTTACTAAAATCAGGCCCCAGGTTACCAATCAATTTAGCTTTTTTGCTATAAACCTTTAAAGAAGTAGGAAAAGTAACAGTAATAATTTTTGCTACCCTAGACATAATTTTATTAGCTAATCCCGGAACTACATCTTGTTGATGGACAATAACTGGAATCCCTAATATCCAGGCAGCCAATGATAAAGGCACTGCCACAAATCCTCCAGCACTTATAATTAAACGAGGTCTTTCTTTTATTAACAAGAAAAGAGATTGCCAAAAAGCTAAAAATATTTTAAAGAGATCAATAAAATTTTTAAAAGAAAAATAACGACGCCACTTGCCACTTAAAATTGGACGATAGATAATCCCCTCTTTTTTTACCATTTTCACCTCTAGCCCAAAATAAGTTCCAACAAAAATAAAATCAAACTTATCTTTTAAGTCTCTATAAATTTGAAAAAGTGGAGTAACTGAACCACCTGTTCCACCACCGCTTAAAATTATTTTTTTATTTTTAATCATAAAAATATATTAATTATTCTTTTCTATTTTCTGCCTATCAATGCTTACCAATATTCCACAAGAAGCCAGCAAAAACCAAAGAGATGTTCCTCCGGCACTAACAAAAGGAAGGGGTACCCCAGTCATTGGGATTAAATTAATCATTCCGCCAATATTCAAGAAAGCCTGAAAAAATATCCAAACAGAAATACCAACCGCCATTGAACGACCATACATATCTGGAGCTTTTTTAGCGATCATCATTCCTTTATAAAAAATAAAAAGATAAACCAATAATAACAATAAAGATCCAATAAAGCCAATTTCTTCAGCAATAACAGGAAAAATAGAGTCAGCCCAAACCTCAGGCAAATAATTAAACTTTTGAATACTATTGCCAAAACCACGGCCCCAGAGACCACCAGAGCCAACCGCTATTAAGGACTGATTTACTTGATAACAAATATCTCTATCAAATTCTGGGTCCTGCAAACACCTTATCCTATTAACTTGATAACTTCTCATTAAACCGTCAGAATCTGAATTATTTAAATTTGATAAAAAAATTAAAGAGGAAAAAACAAAAATTAAAAATAATATTATTAATTGCTTCATATTACCTTCAGCTACAAAATAAATTGACAAGGCAATTGTAAAAACTAATATAAATGTTCCTAAATCAGGTTGGGCTATTAATAATATTCCAATTAGAGAAACCACTGATAAAAATGGTAGCAGCCCAGTAGAAAATTGCTTTAGATCATCCTGACGACTCTCAACCCAGGCCGCCAAATAAAAAATAAGTAATAATTTTACAGCCTCAGCCACTTGGAAAGATTGTCCAAAAACAACTATCCAGCTATAAGAAGTACCAAATTCAGCCCTAACACCAGGAACAAAAACTAATATTAATAAAGAAATGGCTAAAATTAAAAAAAATAAAGAATATTTTCTTAAAAAATGATAATCAATTTTGGCTAAAATTAAAAAAGACACCAAACCCAAGGAAAGGCCAAATAATTGTTTTTTAATATAATAATAAGCATCACCCGTATTAGAGTGGGCTGTTACTAAGGAAGCACTAAACAAAATCACTAAACCAAAGACTACTAATAAAAGGATTGTAATTACAAAAGATTTATCAATTGATCCGCCAGTAAAAAATAATTTAACCCTCGAAATATTATTGGCCTTCCTTTCTCTAGGGTTTTCCAGTCGTCTTGTTTTTTCTCTTTCAAACATTCTATTTTAATTAAAAGTTTTATCAGTAAAAAATATTAAAAGCCCTAGCAAAGCCATTACTCCAGATATCAACCAAAACCTCATAACAATTTTGCTTTCTGGCCAATTTTTAGCTTGAAAATGATGATGAATAGGCGCTGACAAAAAAACTCTTTTTTTTCTAATTTTTCTAGATAAAATCTGAATAATAACCGACAAAGATTCAATTAAAAAAATAAAACCAATAAATGGCAAAATTAAAACATTGTTAGTAAGTAAGGCAATTATTCCCAAGGTTATTCCCAGACTCATAGAACCAGTATCTCCCATATAAAATCTAGCCGGGGGAATATTAAACCATAAAAAAGCTAATAAGGCCCCCATAATTACAGCACAAAAAGTAGCTAAATCATATCGACCCATTACAAAAGATATTACTCCATAGGAAGCGAAAGCTACTAAAAGAGTACCACCAGCTAAGCCATCTAAGCCATCAGTTTCATTAACAGAAAAAGAAGTAGCCACAATAATAAAAATAAAAACTGGAATGTACCACCAACCAATTTCAAAATAACCTAAAAAAGGAACATGAATAGTGGTCCAGTCTAGCTTAAAATAAAACCACAAAGCCCCAATAATAGCTATTAATGTATATATCAATAATCGATGTCTCATTTTTAAGCCACCACCTCCAAAAACACCTTTTTTTCTAATATCCAGCCAATCATCCACTAAGCCAATAAGAGCTGAGGCTAACAAGGCTCCCAAGGGGAGCAAGGTTTCTTTTTGAGTTAAAAAATTAAAAGCAGAAATTAATTTATCTGGAAAAAGCAAAGATAAATAATAAAAAGCCACAATAAGAAACAAAACTGTTCCCCAAATTAAAACACCCCCCATAGTTGGGGTTCCAGCTTTATGAGCATGCAATTTAGAAAAAATTGGAGTATTGCCAGAATTTCTAATCTGCTTCCCCAATTTATATTTATATAAAAAATTTGTTAAAAGGGGGGTCCAAGAAACTGTAAAAATAAAAGCTAATATAAAAAAGAATAAAACTTTAATAATTTGAATTTCCATATTTAAAATTAAAAATTAATTAAATAAAGCGAAAACAAAGATAATGCCAAAAAGATATTAATTAATAATAAAAAACCTAAAAGAAAATAAGCTAAAAATTTAAAATGATCTTTCTTTAGCAAAATTAATAAAATTATTTTATTAAGTAAAATAAAAAATAGACTCAATAAAGGAATTATAAAAAAATAATTTTTATTTCCAATTAAATCAATTCCGAAATCAACATTATAATGCAAAATAGAAATCTCCTGAGAAATATTCCTATGCATTAAATAAGCGCTAATCCAAAGCAATAAGTTAATAGAAATAGCCGACAAAAAATAAATTTTAATAAAAGCCTCTCTATATAAATCACTTGATAGAGCCTTAAATCTCTTTAAAAAAACAGAGATTCTTTCATATATTTTAATTAAAAAATCCATATCACTTATTTAGTTATTCTATGGTTTAATCTTAACATATTTAAATATAATATAAAATATGTTATTATTCCAGTGGATAATTAAAGAAAATTAAATTATGAAAGTATTTTGTGTAATTCCAGCCTATTATGAAGAAAAAAACATAGCTAAAGTTATTCAAAAAGTCTTGGATTACGTTGATTTTTTAGTGGTAATAGATGATGGTTCCAAGGACCAAACTTATAACGAAGCTATAAAAATAAAATCAGAAAAATTAAAAGTTTTAAAACATCCTATTAATCTTGGACAAGGAGCTTCTCTACAAACTGGTAATGAATATGCTATTCAGCAAGGGGCTGATATCATAATTCATTTTGACGCTGACGGCCAATTTTTAGCTGAAGAAATCAAAAAAGTGGTTAACCCTATTATAGAAGAAAAGGCTGATATAGTTTTCGGGTCTCGCTTCTTAGAAATAAAATCTGATATTCCAAGATTCAAAAAAAATATTATTATGCCGATGGCTAAAATATTTAATTATGTTTTTTTTGGAATAAAAACTAGCGATCCCCAAAGTGGTTTTCGAGCCATGAAAGCAGAAATAGCTAAAAAAATAAAAATTGAAAACAATAGAATGGCTCATTGCACCGAGATTCTAGCTAAAGCCCACAAACATAAATTAAAAATAAAAGAAGTTCCCATAACCGTACTATATGAAGAATTTGGCCAAAAATTTTCTGGTGGTTTAAAGATAATTAAAGACTTAATATTTAAAAAAATAAGTAATTAAAAATTAATTTTTAAAATATGATACAACAAGTAATCGCTATAATAATCTTATTGTTTTTTGTAATTAAACTAGGAAGAGAATGGAAAAAGAAGTCTATCAGTCTTAACGAATTTATTTTTTGGTTAGTTTTTTGGCTAATCGGAGTCTTAATTATTGCTTTCATTAAACCGATTGATCAAATTGTAATGAATTTAGGATTCTCTTCTTCGGGTATAAACCTAGTTTTTTACCTAGCAGTTCTATTTCTATTTTATTTAATATTTAGGATGAGAATTAGAATGGTAAAATTAGAGAAAGATATTACTGATTTAAGCAGAAAGATTACTTTAAAATAAAAATCCCTCAGACTTCAAGAACTTGTTGTTCTAAAAATCTAAGGGACAAAGTATCAAAGATCCAAAGGGTCAAAAGGCCAAAGTGTCCGAGGGGCTAAGTGTTAACTCAACTTGGGGACGACAAGGCGATGACGATCGTCAGCACTCCAAACGCCAGCACCGTCGAAATGATCAACGAAGACATTCAGACCATGCGAATCCACATCCACGTAGACGACAAAAAGATTATCTTCTGTGACTGGTTTTCCAAAGTCTTTTTTTGTTAAAAATAAAGTCGCATCACCATCTTGTCTCAAATGATTACGATGTTTTTTACAAAAGTCAATAATCTGACTTTGAGTAAAACACAAAGAGTCAAGATCATCTGATAAAGAAATAAATATTTCTTTAAAGGTGGCGTCTTTTACCATTTCGTAAACCTCTATTTCTGTCTCTGGAGTAGCCTTGCTTTCTTTATTTAAACCCCAATTTTGAAAATCAGAATCTATCCAAGATTTAAAAACGTCTTCAGCCTTAACAATAGTTGCCTGACCATCTGATTTAGATAAAGATAATTTTTCAGAAATAGCAAGAAATTTTAAAATATTGCCACCCTTTTTTATCTCCTTAATAGCTATATCTCTGTATAAATAATTTAAAAGAAATGCCATAAGGAAATAAAATAATCCGGATATTAATTGTGCTACTCCTGAAATTTCGAACAGATTTAATAATTTACAAACTCCGATGATAATAGCGTGAATAGCTATTCCGATAAAAATAAAAAAAAGAGCTGTTTTTTTCATTTTAGTTTCTCCTATAATTTTAGTTAGACAATTAGATTAATTATTAAATCTACTGGCATTAATAAACTTAATAAACTACCACCAGCAAAACAGCTGGTGGTATTTATCTTGCCCGCTAAAGCGG